>JAWOFC010000012.1:0-2700 GCA_046482455.1 Halanaerobacter sp.
GTCATTATATTTAGAAGAGGAATCTATTGAATTAGATGAAGCTCGATTAGAGGAATTAGTAGATGAATGGGAAGCTAAACTATTACCTAAGCATGAGCAACTGCAGAATACTTTCACTATTAATGAAGCAGAGGAGTTTGCTGAGCAGTTATATAAGTTAGCAGTAGAGTATGAAGTAAAATTGTTAATAAATTATGCTAGTCAGCTACAAGACCAAATAGCAGGTTTTGAAGTCATAAAGGTTAAAGATACTCTTGAGGAATTTGAAGACTTATTAGCTAAATTAAACTCTTTAGAATGAGGGATGTAGAGCATACCTTCTTTTTTTAGTTTATTAGGATATATTGTTTGGATTTGGTTCAGCGATAAAGCTAAGTGAAAGCAGAAACTGATATAGGATTTAGTTTGATGAGGATAAATATTGATTTCACATAAAAAGAGTACTTATTCACATGATTGATTTTTGGGGTTGGATAGAATTTAAGAACTATACAGAAAACATTAGGACATTCTTCGATTGAGATTACTCAATTCTATATTTATATAGTTAGTCAACTTCTCCACCTAATACATAGTTTGGATGTGTTTTTTTGCTGGATTTTAAAAGATATTGTTAAAGAGTCAAAAAAACAAAAAAGCACTATAGATTATTGAAAGAAAATTGGAACAAGAAAAATAGTATATTTATTCCATAAATTTATAATTAATAGTGGAAGTGAATATTAAAAATTAGTTTGATTAAGAGAAAAAAATAGAATATAATAATTATTAAGAGATGATAAAATGAACCAAGATAAAAAATTGGATTTACTTCTTGAAAAAGTAGAGAATATAGATAGTAGCCTTGAAAATTTAGAAGAAGGTCAGCAAAAATTAAATAATAAAGTAGATAGATTACAAGATGAAACTGAATTAATCAGTAGAAATCTTAGTAACCATACCCATGATATAAGCCAAGCGAAATAATTAATTTACACTAGGTTGCCGAGAGTTGTAAGTAGTAATCTAAATATTCAAAGGTGCTGATATTAAAAATAAAATCTATAGCTGATTAAAATTTTATTGGATTAGCAAGCTACTCTTAATTGAGTAGCTTTTATTTTTTGTACTCTGTAAATTATGAGAATAGCAGAGATGAATTTTGTTTATCTGAATTACTAGGTGTGATTTTGGCCCCTATAGGATAACCAGAGGCAAGTCCCATTGCTAGAGCAAAGGCTCCTACACCGGGTACTTTAAATAATATGACTTAAGAAGTAATAAAGCTAGGTTCACCCGCCTAAAAATAATCTGGAGGGAGTTTGTCAACAGTATATTTTTCAATAGAAAGGAGTTGAAAAAAGCCTTTTTTTTCTTTAAACTAGAGGTATGAGGTTTTCAACGGTTAAATTTTATATTATCTAGAAAAATTAATAGAATTATTGGAAGTACAATGAGTCAGGGGGCTTATTAGCAGATAGAAATGCTAAGCTTCAAGTAGCTAAAAATAATTTATTAACCCTCTACTGATAGAGGAAAAGAGGTGTTATGATGGAACAGATAGAAGAGTTGGAGGAAGAGAATAAACTGTTAAAGAGACAGATAACAGCGTTGAAAAAAGAAAATGATTTAGTAAAGAGAAAGTTATCGAAGAAGGACGTTCTTTATTCGATATCCGAGTATTTAATTGGAGAGAATGATTTAGAAGAAGAGGAGATCTCCAATTTTTTTAGTGAAAGATGGGTTGAAGGCATAGCTGAGTATGAGCAACTAGATGATCGTAGTGTATTATGGCATAGTAATATAAGAGGTATTACAGGTCATAAAGAGATTGAAAAGAAGTTGAATGAAGAGCGGAACTTCTTAGAGTTAATCATTGATTCTTCCCCTAATTTGATTTTTGTCAAAGATTGGGAGGGGCGTTATCAATTAGCTAATCAAGCTATAGCAGATGCCTATGGAGTAGAAAAAGAAGCGATGATTGGGCAGAAAGATATTGATTTTAGTGCTTCAGAAGAGGAAGCCGATAATTTTTTAGCTGATGGTCGGGAAGTAATGATGAGTGGTGAGATAAAACAGATTCCATCAGAAAAGATAACAGATAATGAAGGTATTCAGCATTGGTTAAAGACAGTTAAAGTTCCCCTATATACTGCACAGCCTAAAGAGAAACGGCAAGTATTAGGGATTTCAACTGATATTACCAAGAGGAAACGAATTGAAGAAAGATTACGGCTTGAAAAGAAGAAGGCTCAGCAGGCTAATCAGGCTAAGTCTGAGTTTTTAGCTAATATGAGCCATGAAATACGGACACCATTAAATGCAGTAATTGGCTTTAGTGAGCTATTAGCAGAAAAAATAGCTGGAGGTCAGCAGCAGAATTATTTAGATGCAATTAAGACATCTGGTGAGAATCTATTAACCTTAATAAATGATATTTTAGACCTATCAAAGATTGAAGCTGGTAAATTACAATTAAATTATGATTATTTCGATTTGGTTTCTCTATTAGAAGAAATGGAGCAGATATTCAATCAAAAGATTAATCAGGCAGGATTAAGTCTTATGATTGAGCTCGAAGATGACCTACCGACTTGGATTAAATTAGATGAGAATAGGCTGCGGCACCCTCAGCACCGCACTCGGGGCATTCGACGCGCACTTGATCGATCCACGGTTTGTGTGGCGTGTGACCCTCAAAGGTCTCCCAGCCGGACACGG
>JAWOFC010000105.1:0-5909 GCA_046482455.1 Halanaerobacter sp.
TAGGGTTACACGAAGAGTTTTCTGTATTTTAGAAAACTCGGAGGAACAATAAAAGCAGTAAAAACAGTGATGAGTAATGAGTAAAGAGTAACAAGTAAAGAGGAATAAGTAAAGAGAACAAGTCAAAAACAATAAAGCAGTGATGAGTAGAAAGTAATGAGTAGAAAGTAGGCAATAAGCATAAAAAGCTGTATATAGATTACGCAGTTAATATGCTATAAGTAGAGAGCATAGGGTTACACGAAGAGTTTTCTGTATTTTAGAAAACTCGGAGGAACAATAAAAGCAGTAAAAACAGTGAAGAGTAACAAGTAAAGAGTAACAAGTAAAAACCTTAAAACAATCTTTTGATTGTATGCTTTTAGCTCATTACTAACTACTGTTTACTGATTACTGAATTTTAAACTAACTACTGTTTACTGATTACTGAACTTTAAACTGATTACTGAATTTTAAGGGGGTTAATTATGGAGTTCGATATTGAAAAATGGGTTGATAAGCTAGATGGTATAGTAGATCGATATAAAGAAATAGAACAGCTATTAAGTGATCCAGAGGTAATTAATGACCAAGAAAGATTTCAAAAACTGTCTAAAGAGTATTCGCGTCTAAAAGAGATAGTTAAGAAGTATGAAGAGTATCAGGAGTTACGCGATAATAAAGAAGAAGCAGAAGAGATTTTAGAGATGGCCGATGATGAAGAGATGATAGAGTTAGCTAAGATGCAGTTAGAAGAGGTAGAACCAGAATTAGAAGAGATATCTAAAACGCTGCCTTTAATGTTAATTCCAAAAGATCCGAATGATAAGAAGAATGTTGTAGTTGAGGTTAGAGGTAGTGCTGGAGGAGATGAGGCAAATATCTTTGCTGGTAATCTCTATCGGATGTATACTCGTTTTGCAGAGGAGAATGGTTGGGATGTAGAGATTATGAGCTCTAGTCCCTCTGAAATGGGCGGTTATAAAGAGATTATCTTTATTATTGAAGGGAAGGGTGCTTATAGTAACTTAAAGTATGAAAGTGGTGTTCATCGAGTGCAGAGAGTTCCCAGTACTGAATCTAGTGGTAGAATTCACACTTCAACTGCTACAGTGGCTGTCTTGCCGGAGGCAGAAGATGTTGATATAGATATTAATCAAAATGATTTAAAGATTGAAACATACCGCTCGAGCGGTCCTGGCGGTCAGAGTGTAAATACAACTGATTCAGCAGTGCGAATTACTCATGAGCCAACAGGTGTAACTGTCTCTTGTCAGGATGAGAAATCTCAGCATAAGAATAAAGATAAAGCAATGAGAATTCTTAGAGCTCGGATTCAAGAGAAGATGGAAGAGAAGCGGCGCCAAGAAGAGTCTGAAAAACGCCAAAATCAGATCGGAAGTGGTGGACGCAGTGAAAGAATTAGAACCTATAACTTTCCGCAGGGACGAATTACTGACCACCGCATCAATTTAACAACTCATCAATTAGAGGCGATCTTAGATGGTGAATTAGATGAGTTAATTGAAGCCTTAGTAACAGCAGACCAAGTAGAGAAATTAAAGCAGGTGGAATAGTGTGCCGCAGCTGAATATAAAAGAGATCTTAGATAAGACGGTTGATTATTTTAAAAAGTATGGTATCTCTAAGCCGCGTTTAGATGCAGAAGTTCTCTTAGCAGATCTATTAGAGATGGAGCGCATTAATCTCTATGTTAATTTTGACCGTCCCCTAACTTCTGAAGAAGTAGATACTTATCGTAAATTAATCTTAAAGCGCCGTCAGGGTACTCCTGTTGCCTATTTAGTTGGCAAAAAAGAGTTTATGGGTTTAGACTTTAAGGTGACTTCAAATGTCTTAATTCCTAGACCTGAAACTGAACATCTAGTAGAAGTTATGTTAGACCAGATAGATTCTTGGGAGAGAGAGGAAGTCAAAGTAGCTGATATAGGAACTGGCAGCGGGGCAATTATAGTTAGTTTAGCCTATTTAGCTGATAAGTTAGTAGAGGGCATAGGGGTTGATATCTCAGAGTCTAGTTTGGAGATTGCCGAAGAGAATGCTCTTAATTTAGGGGTTGATGAAGACTTAGAGTTTAGAGTAGGTAATCTATTGGATCCTTTAGAGCAAAAGTTTGATCTTATAGTCTCTAACCCTCCCTATATTCCCTCAGAGGAGATGAGTGATTTGCAAAGGGAAGTGCAGCAAGAACCTAAATTGGCCCTTGATGGTGGGGCAGATGGTTTAGATTATTATCGTAAGATAATCTCTTCTGCTCCAGATTATTTGCTTGCAGATGGCTTATTAATCTTCGAAGTAGGTATAGAGCAGAGTCAAGCTGTAGCCCAACTATTAAAAGAGGCAGATTATTCTAAAGTTCAGATAAAGAAAGATTATTCTGAGATTGAACGAGTCGTCTCAGCTCATTATAATTAAATTAATTTAATTGTGAAGGTGGCTATTGAGCCATCTTCTTTTAAATGTGCTTGGTAGATTATGAGAATAATAGATAAGAGTTTTACTTATGGCGACATCAAGTAATGAGATTCGCTAAAAGAAGGAGAATTTATAATTATGAACAAATCTAAGGGTAATAATTTTATAAAAGGGGCTATAACTTTAGGCGTAGCAGGGTTAATTACTAAATTAATGGGTTTTAGTTATAGACTAGTTCTACCTCGAATGATTGGAGCAGAAGGGGTTGGGTTATATCAGTTAGCTTATCCTATTTATACTTCTTTGTTAGTGATTTCTACTTCTGGTCTGCCCGTAGCTTTAGCGAAATTGATTTCTGATAGAATAGCTAAAAAAGAACATCGCTCGGCATTTATGATTTTTAAGGTAGGTCGTAGGATAAGTATTAGTATGGGTTTATGTTTATCCTTGTTGATGATTCTTTTGGCTCGACCGATAATAAATATTTTCCAATGGGATTCTAGAGTAATTTACTCTGTAGTAGCAATAGCTCCGGCTATATTTTTTGTGTCAATCATGTCTACTTATCGAGGCTTTTTTCAAGGACTGCGAGATATGACTCCTACAGCCTATTCGCAGGTGATTGAGCAGTTTATAAGAATTATCTCAATGGTTATTTTAGTATATTTATTATTGCCTTATGGAATAGAAATGGCCGCTGCTGGAGCTACTTTTGGAGCAGTTACTGGTGCGGCGGCTGGACTTTTGATTTTGATTTATATTTATTTTAGAAGAAGGGAAAAAATATGGGACTTTGTTAATACTGGTTCGACTGTTGATTTTAATTCGTGGAAGATTGCTAAAAAAATCATTTCTTTAGCTATTCCAATCACCTTTGGTGCTTTAATACTGCCTTTAATGAGTTTTGTTGATGCAGCAATTGTACCGACTAGACTACAAACAGCTGGTTTTGATAATCCCTTAGAGTTATATGGTCAATTATCAGGAATGGCTTTGGTTCTGGTTCGTCTTCCTACAATGTTTACTATAGCTTTGGCAACTAGTTTAGTACCTGCAGTTTCAGAAGCTTTTGCTGTAAATAATGAAAAATTGATTAAAAGTAGAACTGAAAGTGCTTTGCGGTTAGCTGTTTTAATAGGCTTACCTGCTTCTGTTGGTCTGTTTATTTTGGCTAAACCATTAACGACTGTGATCTTTGATAACGCTCAAGCAGCAGTTCCATTACGTTTTATTTCTTGGGGTGTACTATTTATAGCTTTAAAACAGACCACTTCTGCGGTTTTACAAGGGATAGGAAAACCCGTTGTTTCAGCCCGTAATTTGTTAGTGGGAGCGGTTTTTAATGCTCTAATAAATTATACTTTAACTGCATTACCCCAGTTTGGCATTAGAGGTGCTGCTTTAGGAACAGTAACTGGTTTTGCTATAGCTGCTTTTTTAAATATATACTATGCTAAAAGGCATATTAAATTTAAATTTAATATTATGCAGATGTTTATCAAACCATTATTAGCGGTAGGTATTATGGCTTTTTTGGTTCTTAAAGGATTTGACTTAATGTGTGATATTTATGGTCTCTTTTTTGATCAATACTATATCTTGAGTACTTTTTCTGCAGTTTTTATTGGTGGAGTAGTATATTTATTTTTATTGTTACTCTTGCAGGAGATAAAATATAGTGACATAGTCTTAATTCCTAAATTCGGTAAAAGAATTGCTGATATTTTATTTGATTTTGGTTTAGTAAAAAAATAAAAAAAGCAAAACACTAAAGGATTAAGAGGGGATGGAGTATGAAATCAAAACTAAGATATGGGATAAAAAAAATATTAAATTTTTTGCATATTCATCAAAATTCAGATAAAAAAGATATTTTTATTTTTTCTACTTTTCGCAGTGGCTCTACTTGGCTGGAGGAAATAATTAAAAGTCAACCGGGCATTAAATTCCCAGTGTCACCTAATAAAATAGAATTTTTACCTAATATAGATTCTTATTATCAAGCAATCAAACCGCAGCCTTATTATATTAATTTAAGTGAAAAAGAAAAAAGAATATTAAAAGACTATGTTCTGAAGGCTTCACAGGGAGAAATTGTCTATGGTAGACGTTATATTAATCTGTTCTCCCCGCACCATAGTTTTATTACTGATAGATCTGTTTTTAGATTATTGAGGTCTTGTTATCTATTAGATTGGTATAAGAAGACATTTAATGGTCATATTATATATTTGCTGCGCCATCCTATTGCTACTTGTTTATCGAGAAAAAAGGTTTGGGAAAATTCTGATAACCCTTCTTATTGGAGTTTTAAAATTGAACATTTTTTGCAGTCAGACTATTTTCGAACAAATTATTTAAATCATGATTTAGAAATGTTTTTACAAGAGAAAATACCCCAAAGCACTGAATTAGAAAAATTTATAATCAGTTGGTGTTTAGAGAATTTATCCTTATTAAGACGAGTGCAAAAGTTAGAAGAAAAGACTGATTTTATTTTTTTAACCTATGAAGATTTGCTAGTAAACCCCGCAAAAGTAATAAATCATTTAAAAGAGAAATTACAACTAGAAGATTTAGATAAGATGTTAGCCCAAGTAAATATACCTTCGAGTACAGTTAAATATAGTGATGACAGAACAAAAGATAATTTTAAAAGTTCTACTTATGATAAAGAATTTTTACTGAAGAAATGGAAAAAAGGAGTATCAGAAAAAGAGGAAAAGAAAATTTTTAATATTATAAAACAATTTGGGATTAATATTTATAAAGTTAATAGTTTTATGCCGGAAGAAAAATATTTAATGTCTGAAAATTTTAAATAAATCACTTAGTCCAACAAGATCCGAAAGAAAAAAACTTGATTTTAATAGATTAATTTAGTATAATTTCATCAGGAAAATATTGTAATCAAAGATTAGAGGTGTCAATGTGATTGGTCAACTCACTCTAAGTAAGACTAAATTCTTTGTTCATCTATTATGTTTTGTTTTATACTTAAGCCTTTTTATCACTTTAGCCGAGAGTAATATGAGTCAAAAACAGTCAATTATGAATGCTGTAAATGCACAGTTTAGTTTAAAAAATAGTGAACGCGGCCAATCTGATTTAGATGCGAAAGATTCTGGAAAAATAACAGCTACTAATAAATCAATCACCAATAAAAAAATAAGTATTCAAGGTACTGTTGATGAAGAAATAAGTCAAGTAGTGCTCTTCTCTTCTAATAATGCTGATATTTATCGGGACAACACAAGAAATGGTAGTTATGAAGTGCAGTTATCATTTGCTACTCCTGGTACTAAAGAAGTTCATATTGTAGGATTGGATGAGAATAAAGAAGTTATAGATGAATTAATTCAGGAGATAGATATTAAGCAAGTTGAAAAACATTTAATTCATAATGTACCTTATTTCTATCAGTATCATAATGACTATTTCCCTGCTAGTACCTGTCAAAATACTGCTATAGCAATATTGTTAAAATATTATGG
>JAWOFC010000184.1:0-2880 GCA_046482455.1 Halanaerobacter sp.
CAAAAGAAAAACAGCAGTGAAAAAGCAGTAAAGAGAAAATAGTGATGAGTGATCAGTAAAATTCAAGAGCCTAAAGTCAAAAGCAAGAATAAAGACTGTGATCAAATTATTCAGTTTTGAATTTGATTTTATGGTTGTAGCTCATTACTGATTACTATTTACTACTTACTATTTTTATATTTTTAACTGTCCTTACGGGTCTTTATCAAGATCCTCCGTGAAAAACACAAAAACCGTATCAACTGTCAACTGTTAACTATTAACTATTAACTATTAACTATATTAAGGGGTGAAATATATGGCAGAGATTAAGGGAATAATTATAGATTTGGATGGTGTAATTACTGAAACTTCGGAGTACCATTTTCAAGGTTGGAAGAGATTAGCTGAAGAAGAAGGGATTGAGTTTACGCGTGAGGATAATGAACAACTGCGCGGTGTATCACGCAGTCGCTCTTTGGAGATACTATTAGGGGATAAGATAGATGATTATAGTGAGGAAGAGTTTCAAGAGATGATGGACCGCAAGAATGGATACTATCAATCTTTTCTTACTGATATGGATGATGATGATTTATTAGAGGGAGCGCGGGATTTATTAGATGAGATTAAAGAGCGAGGTTTAAAGATGGCGATTGCTTCTTCTAGCCGTAATGCCAAGACAGTCTTAAATAGTTTAGAGATTAGTAATGAGTTTGATGCTATTGCAGATGGACATAGTGTGGAGCATGCTAAACCAGCTCCGGATATATTTCTTTATGCAGCTGAAGAGATAGGACTTGTGCCGGAGGAATGTGTAGTATTAGAGGATGCTAAATCAGGTGTAGATGCTGCTTTAGAAGCAGGTATGATAGCTGTAGGAATTGGCCCTGAAGAGCGAGTGGGACACGGTGATTATCGTTTTGACAGTACAGCCGATATTGAATTGGAGGAAGTGCTAGACTAGTTTTTTCAAATACCCTGAAACCGGTCACAGAAAGTAGGCAACCTGACAAAAAAATTTGTATATAGATTGCGCTTTTAACTAGCTCAAAGTAGAGTGACTAGGGCTACACGGAGGGTTTTCGCCTTTTGAAAACCCGGAGGGAACGATTAATGCGCAGCTAAGCTAAAAAGATGGTTTTATTCATGAAAGTAGGCAATTAGCAAAAATAAACAGCATATAGATTGCGCTTTTAACTAGCTCAAAGTAGAGCGAAGAGGGCTACACGAAGGGTTTTCGCCTTTTGAAAACCCGGAGGGAACGATCAATGCGCAGCTAAGCTAAAATAAGAGGAGGTATAAAAATTGGAGCTAGAAAATAATTTAATAACAGAGACAGCTTGGGAACTAAAGACTAATACCTTTGACCCTGAGCAGACTATAATCACAGGCAGTAATTTTTTAGTCGGTAACGGCTATTTAGGTTATCGAGGAACTTTAGCAGAATGGGATAAAGAGAATTATGTAGGATGTATTGTAACAGATACTTATGATATGGCTGATGGAAAGTGGAGGGAACTATGTAATGCTCCCAATGGATTATATACTAAATTAATTGTTGATGGAGAAGAACTATCTGTCTTCGGCGGAGAGGTAAATGATTATCAGCGTGAGTTAAATTTGAAGAATGGTACTTTAAAACGACGGACTACTTGGCAGAGTGAGGAAGATACAGAGATTGAGCTAAGTACTGAGAGATTTGCTAGTTATGATAATCTGCACTTACTGACGATGAAGTATAGCTTTAAAGCTGCAGAGAGTACAGAAGTTACTCTCTTGACTGGTATTGACGGCGCAGTCTGGGATTTAAATGGTCAACATTTTAAAGACTATCAGTTGATGGAAGAAGAAGATTTGATTGCTATAGAGACGACTACTGTAGAAGAAGAGATTAATTTAGATGTAGTAGAAGGGCTAAATATTGTTGGTGCTGAGCCGATAAAAGAGAAAATTGTGCAGCAGGATAAGAAGATATTAAGAGAGTTAACTTTTGATTTAGAGGCAGAAGAAGAGGTGACTTTAGAAAAATTTGTGGGAATCTATAGCAGTAATGATACAGCCCAGCCTTTGGCCCAAGCAGTAACTGATATTAGAAGTGCAGAGGAAGAAGGATATGATCAGTTAAAAAAGAAGCAGGAAGCGGAATGGACTGCAAAGTGGGAAGTATCTGATATTGAGATTGAAGGTGATGTAGAAGCGCAGGTACTATTAAGATTTAATCTCTACCATAATATAATCTGTACTCCTGCTCACAGCGATAGATTACCAATTGGAGCGCGGGGACTATCCTGTCAAGCTTATCAAGGAGCTGCATTTTGGGATCAAGAGATCTTTAATATGCCGATGTTTTTATATACCCAGCCTGAGATTGCTAAGAATATCTTAAAGTATAGATACCATACTTTAGATGGGGCTCGTAAGAAGGCTAAAGATTTAGGTTATTATGGAGCTTATTATGCTTGGATTAGTGGTAAGACAGGAGAAGAGTTATGCCCTGACTTCTTTTTTGAGAATGTCTTAACGGGACGTAAAATCCGCAATCATTTTAATGACTGGCAGATTCATATTTCACCTGATATTGCTTATGCTTATTGGCATTATTATCAAGCGACAGGAGATTGGGAGTTTATTAAAGAGTATGGGGCAGAAGTTATCTTTGAGATTGCTCAGTTTTTAGTAGCCCATGCTTACTTCAAAAAAGATAAGAATAGATATGAGTTTATTAGGCTTTTAGGACCGGATGAGTACCATGAAAATGTTGATAATAATGCATTTACTAATTATCAAGCCCAGCATGCATTAGATAAGGCAGTTAAGGTTTGTAATAAATTAGCAGAGGAGGATCCCGAGTATTTAAATGACTTATTAGCTGAGTTGGATCTAGCGAGTTCTGATATA
>JAWOFC010000232.1:0-4478 GCA_046482455.1 Halanaerobacter sp.
CAAAGGCATAGAATCAAAGGCGTAGAATCAAAGGCGTAGAATCAAAGGCGTAGAATCAAAGGCGTAGAATCAAAGGCGTAGAATCAAAGGCGTAGAATCAAAGGCGTAGAATCAAAAGCATAGAATCAAAAGCATAGAATCAAAAGCATAGAATCAAAAGCATAGAAGCATGAACTATTAGTTATTGTCAGTAGGTAGAGAAGTCTTTTATCTGATAGCTGTTGATGGCTGGTAGATTTCATTTTATTCTTAAGTATACCAAATAGGTGTATTTAAGAATGAAGATTAAAATTAATATCAATTTAAGGAGGAATAGAAGATGGAAAGATGTACTTCAGCAGACTGTGGTTTAGTCACTTTTTTGGATTCTAAGCAGGATTTAAAGACTTCATTTAATCGCGAAAGAGAACAATCAGTTAAGTGTGGTTTTGGAAAAAAAGGTGTCTGTTGTCGGCTCTGTTCAAATGGTCCTTGTCGGATTACTCCTGATTCACCGCAAGGTGTCTGTGGAGCGTATGCAGATACGATAGTAGCAAGAAACTTCTTAAGACATGTGGCAGCAGGTGCAGGATGTTATCTACATATAGTAGAGAATACAGCTAGGAACTTAAAAGAAGCAGGAGAGGGAAATTATGCTACAGAATTAAAAGGTTTAGATACTTTAGATCGTATAGCTGCTGAATTTGGTATTGAAGCAGAGGATGTGAATGGGAAGGCAGTTGCAGTAGCTGATATGGTATTAGAAGATTTATATAAACCTCGTTTTGAGGAGATGGAATTGACTTCAGAGTTGGCTTATGAACCGCGGTTAGAAAAATGGCGTGAGTTAGATATTATGCCCGGGGGAGCTAAATCTGAAGTTTTTGATGGGGTAGTTAAGACTAGCACTAATCTATCTAGTGACCCTGTTGATATGTTGATGCACGCACTTAACTTAGGTATTTCTACCGGACTTTATGGTCTCCACTTAACAAATGTCTTAAATGATATTATGTTAGGCGAACCAGAGATTAGACAGGAAAAAGTTGGTTTTAAAGTAATTGATGAAGACTATATTAATATTGTAGTCACTGGTCATCAGCAGTCAATGATTGCTCACCTACAGGATGAACTAGTAACTGCAGAAGCTAAAGAGAAGGCTCAAGAAGTAGGGGCCAAAGGATTTAAAATAGTTGGTTGTACTTGCGTAGGACAGGATTTACAGTCGCGGGGCGGTCATTATGAAGAAGTCTTTGCTGGTCATGCTGGAAATAACTATACTAGTGAAGCAATCTTAGCCACTGGAGGTATAGATTTAGTAGTCTCTGAATTTAACTGTACTATTCCTGGTTTAGAGGAGATAGCTGAGGAGTACCAAATTGAGATGATGGCTATTGATGATGTGGCAAAGAAGAAAGATGCTGATTTGATTCAATTTAATCCTCTACAGGCTGAAGAAATATCAGGACAGATTATTGAGGAAGCTATTAATAGTTATCAGAGTCGACGCGGGGAAGTTGAAATCGATGTGCCTCATGACCACGGCTATGATGATGTAGTTGCAGGAGTAAGTGAAGGTTCACTGCGTGAATTTTTAGGCGGTGATTATCAGCCTTTAATTGATTTAATTGCTGAAGGTCAGATCAAAGGAGTTGCTGGGGTAGTAGGATGTTCTAATCTGACTGCTAAGGGACATGATGTCTTTACTGTAGAGTTAACTAAGGAATTAATTAAGCGTGATATTTTAGTCCTATCGGCTGGTTGTACAACAGGAGGTTTAGAAAATTGCGGTCTCGTCTCGCCAGGGGCAGCAGAATTAGCAGGTGCTAATCTACAGGCTGTCTGTGAGGAGTTAGGCATTCCACCGGTCTTGAACTTTGGCCCATGTCTATCTATTGGTCGCGTAGAAGAGGTAGCAGTAGAATTAGCTAAATCACTAGGTGTTGATCTGCCTGATTTACCAGTTGCTCTATCTGCTCCGCAGTGGTTAGAAGAGCAGGCATTAGCAGATGGTGCTTTTGGATTGGCTTTAGGACTACCGCTCCATCTTGCTTTACCGCCGTTTGTAACTGGTAGTGAAGTTGTAGTTGATACTCTAACTAAAGACTTACCAGAAATTACTGGGGGACAGTTAATTATTGATGAAGAGGTAGAAAGTACTGCTGATAAATTAGAAGAGATTATAATAGACCGCCGTCAAGGTCTAGGGTTAAAAGCTGTCAGCCATCAGTCGTCTGCTATCAGCTAAAAAACATGAGTAGCAAGTAGGCAATTAACAAAAAATAGCATATAAACTGCACACTTAACGGACAAGAAGTAGAGAGAATAGGGCTGCACGAAGCATTCCTGTACTTTAGAATTTACTGAATGTGTAAGCTTAAGAAAGAAAAAGTTTTTTATTGTTTTGACTTTATGGTTTTGAATTTAATTATCCATTCTCAATTCTCAATTATAAATTATAATATATCGAAAGGGGTGAAGTACGCTGCTTTTAGCAGCAAGTAGGCAATTAGCAAAAAGGAATGTAAATAGATTAGGTAAGATAATTAGCTCAAAGTAGAGTGAATTGGGTTACACGAAGAGTCTCATGATTTTTGAGACTCGGAGGGTCTAATGATCTATTTATAAATTATAATATATCGAAAGGGGTGAAGTACGCTGCTTTTAGCAGCAGAACTTATGGAAAGAATCTATATTGACCAAGATCTATGCGAAGCCTGTAAAAACTGTGTATTAGCCTGTATGGCTAATAAGGCAGATACAGATGTTGCTAATTTGGATTTTAGTAATATCACTAATCAGAGTGCTAATGCCATTACGCAGCCTGAGAACTATGAAGATAATGCCCCTCTATTTTGTCGTCATTGTGATGAACCAGAATGTGTTGAAGCCTGTATGTCAGGGGCATTAACTAAAGATAAAGAGACGGGAATAGTCTCAGTAGATGAAGATAAATGTGCTGGCTGTTGGATGTGTGTGATGAGTTGTTCTTATGGTCTAGTCTTTAAAGATAAGAGTAGAAATGTAGCCTTCAAATGTGACCTATGTGCAGATCAAGAAGAGCCTAGCTGTATTGAAAACTGTCCCACAGGTGCTATTAAATTAATTGAAGTTGAAGATAAGAAGGTGGTAGGATGAACTATTTGATTATTGGTGCTAGTGCAGCAGGAATAAGTGCTGCACAAAGGCTAAGAGAAGTAGATGATGAAGCAGAGATTACTGTTATATCTAAAGATGAAGAGGTCTATTCTAGGTGTATGCTCCATTATTTAATTGCTGGAGAGCGGGACTTAGCAGGGCTAAAATTTATTACCGATAACTTTTGGGAGCAGTATGATGTTGAATGGATTAAAGGAACAGAAGTTAAAAGAGTCAAAGCTGATGATAGATATGTTGAATTAGCTGATGGGTCACAGTATAGTTATGATAAATTATTAATTGCTACCGGCTCAACTCCTTTCTTCCCTCCGATTGATGGTTTAGAGCAGGGTAGGGAAGTATTTGGCTTAAGAGATTTAGCAGATGCGCAAGAGATTGCTCAACTAGGAGCAGAGATTGAAGAAGCAGCAATTATAGGGGCTGGTTTGGTAGGTATGGATGCTGCTGTTGGCCTGCATGAACTCGGTCTTGATGTTTCTGTGGTAGAATTTGAAGACCGTATCTTACCACGTCAACTAGATGAGGAAGCCAGTGCTCGCTATCAATCTCGCTTTGAAGAAGCAGGTATTGATATTATAACTAGGCGCGGTGCTCAAGAGATACTAACTGATGAAGAGAATCATGTCCAAGGTTTAAACTTAGATAATGGGAGAGAAATTAGTGCTCAATTAGTGATTGTAGCTACTGGAGTCCGACCTAATATAAGCTTAGTTGATGGTACTGGTATAGAGATAGATAAAGGAATTGTTGTTGATGAATACCAGCAGACTTCTTTAGATAATATCTATGCAGCAGGCGATGTCTCACAGTCAAAAGAGGTATTTAGTGAGGAATTGACTCTCACGCCAATTTGGCCCTTAGCTGTTAAGCAAGGTAAGATTGCTGCTCAGAATATGGCAGGAGAAGAAGAGAAGATAACAGATAACTTTGCTTATCAGAATTCAATGCGTTTTCTCGGTCTATCAGCAATCACTTATGGTGTAGTTAATGTAGATGAGAATGATTATAATATTTATGTTAGCCAAGATAAGAATAAATATAAGAAATTAATCTTAAAAGATAATCAATTACGTGGAGCTATTTTTATAGGAGAGATAAATAATTCTGGAGTCTATGGTAGATTAATTAAAGAAGAAATAGACCTCTCAGATAAAAAAGATAGATTATTTGAGTTATCCTATGGCGATTTCTTTCAAGAAAAAGAGAACGGTGAGTTCGAATATTAAATATAGATTATTCCTAAGATTCCGGGTTTTCCCGGAATCTTTTCTTATCTAAAACATTTTGCTTTATATTTAACAACCATCACTGCTATAAGAACTCCTAATAGTAGATGATTT
>JAWOFC010000068.1:0-4521 GCA_046482455.1 Halanaerobacter sp.
GTTTGGCTCACAGCTCAAAGCTACACTAATAATTTATCATACTTCACAGCAAATTTAAAAACTTTTTTGATTAAATTGAAAAAAGGACTGAAATAAGTTATAATATGATAATGTTAAAGGACTTAATTTTTATGTCTAGAGAAGGGGTTAAGAGATGTCAGAGAGATATAAGAGAGGACAGAAGGTTAGCATAATTAGTTTGGCAGCTAATATATCATTAGCTGTTGTCAAGATAGTGGTAGGTTTCTTCTTTAGTAGTAAAGCTTTAATTGCTGATGGTTTTCATTCAGTATCAGATGTTATTTCTACTGTAATTATATTAACAAGTATGAAAATTTCTAAAGCCCCACCGGATCAAGATCATCCTTATGGACACGGCAAGGCAGAAGCAATTGCTACCATAATATTAGGTCTAATACTTATTCTGACGGGAATTTTCTTGATTAAAGATGCAATAGTGAGTATTATAAATAATCAAATTTCTGTACCGGGGACTTTAGTCTTATGGGTTGCAGGAGTATCTATCTTAGTTAAAGAATTACTTTATAGGTATACAGTCAAAGTAGGTCGCGCAATCAATAGCAAAGGTTTAATAGCTGATGCTCATCATCATCGGTCTGATGCCTTATCCTCAATTGCTGCTTTGATTGGAACTGCAGGTGCTCGAATGGGTTATCCCATCTTAGATCCTGTAGCTGGCTTAGTTGTCTCTGCTTTAATAATTAAAGTAGGAATTGAAATATTATTAGATGCAGTTGATGATTTAATGGATGCTGTACCTAACCATGATAAAATGAAGCAGATTAGTTCTGATATAGAAGAGGTGGCTAAAGTAATTACTGTGGGAGATATTAAATCAAGATGCTATGGTCCTTATTTATATGTAGATACAAAAATTGTAGTAGATGATGAACTAACAGTTAGTGAAGGCCACAAGATTGCTGTTAAGGTGAAAGAGAAGATAATTGCTAATTATGAACAGGTGCAGGAGGTAATGGTGCATGTAGATCCCAAAGATGCTTATTATAATAATGATTCCAAATAAAGGAGTTAATAACGTCAATGGAAGTAAAATATAAATTCGTAGTTAAATGTACATTATTAATTTTGTTTTCATTAGTACTTAGTGGATGTAATCAATCATTAGTAATCAATGATTTTAATATAGATTCGAGTCAGTATCATGAGCAAGGATATTTTCTTCCTAAGCGGATAGTGAATTTTTCAGTTGATATTAAGAATGCTAAGAATAAAGAATTAGATTATAAATGGACGGCCAATGGAGGACGTGTTTTAGAGGAGGATGGGTCTGAAATTAGGTACTTAACACCTAATCTACCTGGTGAATATAAATTATTTTTAACTGTTAAAGATCAGAGTGGAGAAGAGATACAACATGAATTCTCTTTTGCTGTTAAAGGTGATTATCCACAACAAGTGACTTTAAATAACTTAACGACAACTTCTATTAAGTCAGGAATTAAGATTAATTGGTCTGATTATCCTAAGAACGATTTTTATACTTATAAGATTTTGCGCAGTAATAATAATTTTATTGATGAGGAGGCAGAAGTAATAGCTACAATTACTGACCAGCAGAAGAGTTCTTATATTGATTATAGTATTAAAGCTAAAGAGGTCTATTCGTATCAAGTAATGGTCATTAATAAGTCTGGTTATCTATCTGTTAGTAATGAAAAGATGATTGAGACTCTACCGCAGAGAATAACTAAGATTGATTTACAAGGGAAATTATCTGATCTAGTAGTGGCAGGAGAGAGGCTATACCTTAATAATAAAGCAGAGAATAATCTACTAATCCTAGATGCTAAAACTCAACGCCTGAAAAAGAAGATTAACTGGGATCTGACAGCTGAAAAATTATTTTTAACTCCTCAGCGTAATTATCTATTTGCTTTAGCTGAGAATAAAAAATCTCTACTGCGTTTAAATTTAGAGGATTATACACAGCAGGAATTTTCCTTTTCTAATCAGATTAAAGATCTAAGCTTTACTAAAGATGAACTCTATATTGCTTCGAATGGGGATTATAATTTGCTTAAATTTGATTTTAAAGAAGGAGAAGTGGTGCAGAAATTAAAGGTTACTCAGAATAAAAATTTAATTAATCCTGCTCAAATAGATTTATTAGATGGCAAACATCTCTTTATTGATAAAGTATTTGGTGAGAGTTTAATCTATGATTTGAATAATTTAGCTGAGCCAATATCTAAATTTGATATTGGAGTTGTTAAGGATAGTATGTTCTGTGAAATTGATGGTCAGAGCTGTCTTTATGTGGCCAATACTCACCATCCACTGCAGGTATATACAGGGGTTGAATTAGATAAGATTAGATTAACAAATAAATTTGATAAGATTTCAAATCCAAATGATTTTGTTCTTGATAAAGAAAAGAAGAGAATTTTTGTTGCAGTAGATAAGATGGTCTATATTTATTCTTTGGAGAATGATCGACTGATTGATAAGATTAAGTTAGATGCTTATATTAACCACTTAGCTTGGAATAAAGCTGAGAATAAATTATATCTTGTAACTTCACAGATAAATCAAAAGAATTATAATTTAATGATAGCTGATCTTGAAGAATTTAGCAGGGAGGATAATATATGAGATATGGGAATAGAGGGAAATCATTTGAGAAGATGATTCAGACCTCTAATCAACAGTATAAGTTTCAAGATAGGGCACTAGTGCAGAAAATACCTACACCAGTTACAGTCTTAGATATAGACTCTCAGACAGGTAATATCCGCAGCGGATTTTATGAGCAGAAGTCTACTGTGGATTATATGGGAACCTATCGAGGTCATGCTATAGCCTTTGAAGCTAAAGAGACTAATGTAGAGACTAGATTTGATTTAAGTAATATTAAAGAACATCAGTATAGTTTTTTAAAGTCATGGCAGGCAAGTGGAGGAATAGGGTTTGTCATACTGCAGTTTAGTGCTTTAGATGAGATTTATTATCTACCTTTTGCATTATTAGAAGAGTATTGGGAAGATATGAATAATGGAGGACGAAAAAGTATACCCTATAATGAAATAGCAGAAGAAAAGTATAAAATAACTAATGATGGACTGATAGTGGTAGATTACTTAGCTATTATAGATGAGATTTTTTTAAGTGATAGTAGTGAATCAACTTGATTTTTAGTTCTAAATATCATAAAATTATATGAGAGGTGCTAGAAATTAAACTATATTACATATTTACTTTATAATAAGTAAGTTAAGATAAATTAGGAGGGCTAATATGGCTAAAGAAATATTAATTACAGATGATGCTAATTTTATGAGAACAATGCTTGCTAAGATAGTAGAAGATAATGGTTATGAAGTAGTAGGGAAAGCAGAAAATGGTGAAGATGCAATTCAAAAGTACAAAGAAGTAGAGCCTGATTTAGTGACAATGGATATTACTATGCCTGGCATGGATGGTATTGAAGCTACAAAAAATATTATTGAATATGACCCTGATGCTAAGATAGTCGTTTGTAGTGCTATGGGACAGAAGCCGATGGTTTTAGAAGCAATTGAAGCAGGAGCAAAGGACTTTATTGTAAAGCCTATTAAGCCAGATAAAGTAAAAGAGACTTTAGAGAAGCTGTTAGAAGAGTAAGTAACAGAGATTAGTACAGTTAATCCTAGGGTTAACTGTTTTTTCTGTTGATAATAGCGGCGAGAAATAAAATGTTTTAAAGTGCCTGTTGTATTTAACAAGAGGCACATTTATTCTTTTTGTGGATTTAAATAAGAGGAGAAATTATTTTTTTGTAGAAATTATTCAATAGTAATTAAAATAGATGATTTGGGGAATAGTAGTAATAGATGGAGGAAAAATTAACTAATAGGGGGCTTTAATTTATGGCTAATAAAGCAGTTAAAGTAACTGTAAAAGGAAGAATTCAAGGTGTTGCTTATCGTGCTTCTACACAACAAAAGGCTACAAGATTAGGGATAACCGGTTATATTAGGAATGTATCCGGTAATGAAGTAGAAGTCTTGGCCCAGGGAGCGAAAAATGATCTATCAGAGTTAATTAATTTCTTAGAATCTGGAACTTCAGGTGCTGAAATTGATGAGTTTGATTATGAATGGATTGAGCCGGATGATGACCATTTTCGATTTACTATTAAGTATTAATTGAGGTGTTAGGATGGGTATTTTTGATAAGATAAAGAATTTGTTTGGAATGGGCAGTCAGAAGGAATTATTAAAGCTGCGAGTTAGGTGTAATAAATGTCAGCAAGATATTGATTCTGTATTTAGAAAAAATTATGATTTTCAACCGACATATGGCACAGAGGAATATCAATATTCGATTACTAAAGAATTAGTCTGTCCTAATTGTTATGATTCAGTTAATCTTTATTTAGAGCTTAATAAGGAACTAGAAGTTTTGACAGAAGAGATTGAGGGCGGAGAAATCATAGATTTAAAGGCAGAATAAGCTAATTAAAATATCTACATAATAATTTATATATGCGGCTTTTGAAAT
>JAWOFC010000035.1:0-4284 GCA_046482455.1 Halanaerobacter sp.
ACCTGGACGACAGATCCTTTTCCCGTAAACATGCAGCTTAGTGCTATCTAAACTTAATACCTCTTCACTGCCTACAACCTCTGCCTCACCTTCTGGTGCAGCACCTAATATATTACGCATTACTGCTGGTCGAATTAGATCAGTATTCCCCAAAGGCAGACCAGCAATTGCCCGAATATGATTTTCAAACTGTGAAGTAACAGCTCCTTCAATTGAATAATGACCAGAATTATGAGGTCGGGGAGCAATCTCATTGATTAAAACTTGATTATTCTTAGTCACAAACATCTCAATACAGAAGATGCCAACGGCTGAAAAGAGGTCACTGATCTGATGACCATATTCTAAAGCAGCCTCTGTGACATGATTAGAAATATCTGCCGGCACTCTAGTCTCTTTTAAGATACTCTCTTCATGTTTATTCTCCCCAATTGGATAAGTTATACTCTCTCCATCTCTACCCCGGCAGACTAGCACTGAAATTTCACAGCTAAAGGGCACGAACTTTTCTGCCATTAATAATCTATCTCCGGCACCTAACTCTTGATAAGCATCCTCAATATCAGCTTCCCTTTCAATTAAAGAATTACCCTTGCCATCATATCCTCCCGTACAGCTCTTTAACATAAGTGGATAACCAAACTCTTCTACTGCCTCTTTAATATCTTCTTTCTCTTCTACTTTAATATAATCAGGTACAGGCAGACCATTCTCTTTTAATAATTCCTTCTGCTCATACTTGTTTTGAATAATATCTAAACTCTGGGGAGTAGGATAGATATTATAACCTTTCTCTTCTAAATCTTTTAAAACTTCTACTCCAATATGCTCAAACTCATAAGTTAAAATATCAGTCTCTTCAGCCAATTGCTCTAAGCTTTCCTGATGATCAAAATCTGCTATCAAATGTCTATCAGCAATACTATGGGCTGGACAGTCTTCCGTTGGATCTAAGATAGTAACATGAAAATCAAGCCTTTTAGCTTCTAAGATCATCATCTTACCTAATTGGCCTCCGCCAATAATTCCAATCTTTTGCTTTAATGGATTCATCAATCGCCCTCCAATCTGTTATTTTTTTACCGCCTTAGCTCCTATATCACTTCGATAGTGTGCTTTTGCAAAATCAATCTCTTCTACACCTTGATAAGCTTTTTCTATTGTATCCTGATAACCTTCACCAATAGCCGTTACTCCTAAGACTCGTCCTCCAGCGGTTAATAATTTTCCATCTTTTCTTTCAGTTCCAGCTTGGAAGACAATAATATCTTCATCTTTTTCTGCTTCTTTAATACCTGTTATCTCTTCTCCTGTTTCATAATCAATTGGATAGCCTCCAGAAGCCATAATTACACAGACTGCTGTCTTATTTGACCATTCAATCTCAATCTCACCTAAGCGATTCTCATTTACTGCTTTAGCTATATCAACTAAATCTGTTTCTAAAAGAGGTAATACTGCTTGTGCTTCAGGATCTCCAAAGCGGACATTATACTCTAAGACCTTTACCTCTCTATCTTCAATCATTAGTCCACAGTAAATAAGCCCCTTATACTCAACTCCTTCTTCTTTTAAACCATCTATAGTCGGCTCTAAAACATCTGCTTTAACTTGGGCCAAAAGTTCTTCATCGACTACTGGTGCTGGAGCATAAGCACCCATGCCCCCAGTATTTGGCCCTTCATCATTATCATAAGCTGGTTTATGGTCTTGAGAGGCTATAAGCGGCACAATAGTTTCTCCATCAGTAAAGGCTAAGACAGTTGCTTCTTCACCTGTTAAAAACTCCTCGACAACTATTCTACTTCCTGCTGCTCCAAACTTTTCATCAAGCATAATTGTTTCAACAGCTTCTACAGCTTCAGTAGTTGATTGAGCAACTATAACTCCTTTTCCTGCTGCTAATCCTTCTGCCTTAACTACAATCGGTGCTCCTTCTTCCTTTATGTATGCAATAGCCTCATCTGCTTCAGTAAAGGACTCATACTTAGCAGTTGGAATCTCATATTCCTTCATTAAATTCTTAGAAAAGACCTTACTCCCCTCTAATTGAGCTGCCTTTTGATTGGGCCCAAAAACTGCTAAATCTTCCTCTTTAAAGTGATCAACAATCCCTTCTACTAGCGGTGATTCTGGTCCTACAAAGGTTAAATCAATTTCTTTTCTAGTAGCAAATGTAGCTAACTCATTAATATTAGTATCCTTAATATCTACATTTGTAGCCAATTCTTCTGTCCCAGCATTACCAGGTGCTACAAATACCCTTTCTACTTTATTGCTCTGTTTTAATTTCCAAGTTAAAGTATGCTCTCTACCTCCACTACCTACTACTAAAATTTTCATATTTACCCCTCCGATTTATTGAAATAAATAGCCCACACCTTACAGCTAAAATGAAACTTAATATAAGAAACCCAGTCAGGCAGACTCTACTAAACTAAGAGTAGAACCTCCCCGCCTGGGCTTTTATCCCTCCGGTGTCATTGTACCGCTTGGACTAAATAGCAATTAACAACTCTCAATTATTTATTAAAAATTTCTTTATAGCCCTAGGTACACTTCTCTCATAGTCAGGCAGTTTACGGCCGCCTAGTAGAAACTTGTGATCCTTATTCTCACCATTATATGAGACTGTACTATTTTCTTACTCTAATAGTAACAGATTAAAAATATGTCGTCAATAAAAAAATGAACATTTTAGATTTCAAAAACTAAAACGTTCATCAATTAAACTTTCTACTTTAATTGACTTAATTTATTTAAGACCAGATTACCTTTAATTTCAAGGACACTATTATTTTGCTCTTCAATCACTTCATTTAAATCTTGAATATAATTCTCCAATTCTTTAACTAACTGTTTATCTTCTTTCTTAACTACTAAATTTTTCATCTTATTAACTCCTTGCTCTAATTTCTCTAAATTTTTAGTTCCTTGAAACCTATTATTCTCTTCTTCTTTACTCCAATAGACTATACTGCGCATATAGGCTCTCATTTCTTTTATGACAGCCCTTAACTCTTTGTTATAATACCGTCTATATAATATAGCTAAGTCTAAATTTAACTGATTAGCTTTAAATAAGGCACTTAACATCTCCTCTTCTTCAATCTCAGCAGTTAGTTGATTCATCTTTTTCTCAATTGATTTCACTTGAGTTTCAGGTAGAGACCTCTCACTTTCATAGCGATTCCAATTTTTAAATAACTGCTCGACTTTATTAGTTAACCCCTTCCACTCCTCTCTATCCATTTGCTCCTTTAATTTTTCCTTTTTATCATCGGATTCTTTCTTCTCCTCTTCTTCCTTCTGCTTATCTTCTTTCTGTACTTGCTTATTTTTTCTATTTTTAAAATAAAATTGCTCCAATTTATCAATAATATTTTCATTAGTAGAATCAACAGTCAGTAATGATTGATTTATAGAAGGTGTATTGCTTTCTTCTTCTGATTTATATTTGCTACAGCCTAAAAAATTAAATAAAAGAAATAATATCAATAAGATGTTAAGTATTCTATTATCCAAGATTACTCTCACCTTTCTTGATTATTTCTTTTATTCTACCCTTCATTAACTTGATTATTCATATTTTTTAGTAATCTCAATTACTTCTTCTTCACTATCTGCATTCAATAATTCCTCTCTATAATCATCCTGCCGCACATTTTTAGTCAATTGAGCTACCATCTCTAAGTATTCTGGTGAATGACCTGCATAATCTGACACCATAAAAAATAGATAAACTGGTTTATGATCTCTGCTGCTAAACTCAATCCCTTCTTCAGAGCGGCCAAAAACTAAGGCTAATTCATTGACAACTTCACTCTTACCGTGAGGAATTGCTACTCCTCGTCCTAAGCCAGTAGTCCCCTCTTCTTCGCGGGCTAAAATAGTCTCATAGAATTCATCTTTAGCAGTAATCTTATCTTCTTCTTTTAATAGTTCTACCATCTCAGATAGTACTTCTTCTTTAGTCTCACCAGCTAAATCTAACTCAATTAAATTTTCATCTAACAGATCACTAATCTTCATATCCTCACTCCTTTTAAAAGCCAAAATAATTATCTTTCCTAATCGACTATTAATCTAGCCTAGCTTAAAAAATCAGACTCTTTTAAATTAATTGTATCAAATAATGATTACATTTTAAAATATTTATCTCCACAATCCAGGGCAATCGCAAGAAACAAATTACTCTTTTACAGGTAAAAGATATCTTTTTGCAATCACCCTGTTCCAAAATCTGATCAATAAAGGAGTTTAGAACTGAAGATTATCTTATTT
>JAWOFC010000242.1:0-3328 GCA_046482455.1 Halanaerobacter sp.
AAGTTCCAGCAGGCAGTTCTTTCTCTCCTAAAAGAGCTTCATCAAAGCGTAACTTCAATAGATCAAACTCTTTTGCGCCGCCTGTGTCAGAAAAATCATTGACGACTGTCCATTCTTCAGTCTCTGCATTACAGACTTGAACTTCTTCAAAGGTAACAAAGACACTCTCTACATCATTAACTGGAGCATCAGCTACGGAAAGAGATAAAAACCCATCACCATCAGTAGTTAAATCATCATCATTTACACTTGATGAGTCTGAACCCGAACAACCACCAATTGCTAAGACTAAAGCTAAAATAGCTATTAGAGGTAATACTTTTTTCTGTTTCATATTTAATTCCCCCTTTATGATTTTTCTATTCTCTACTTATATTATACAGGGAAAGTTCAATTATTGATGTGTTCGAGCACACTAAATCATTATCTTTGTTTAAATCTACCTTCCCGAATAAACTTTTGGATTAATTTTTTAGAAACACCTGTCTTTTCATGTAACTCCATTAAGTCTGCTCCTGGATTGGACCAGAGATAATCACGCACTTTAACAAACCTTTTCCTTTCTTCTTGAAAACATTTTGGACATAGACCGCGCTCATTGCTGCTCTTTTTCTCAGGATATAGATCACCGCACTTATTACATTTTTTTAATGACATATAAAACCCCTCACAGTTAAATATTATTTGTATTCTACTATCGTATTTTAATTAACAAGAATGTATAATAGAGTATAAAAAAAGACTACTTATTACATTATATTATATTTTATTGGCGATTTAAAGCTATCATAGAATATTAAAGATTGCAATCTAGCTTTAGATTAGATAAAATTAATGCGATGACAAATTTAAAAGGAAGGAACTTAAACTATGGCTTATTTTCAGAAACCAGAATTATTATCACCAGCGGGAGATTGGGATAGCCTATATGCTGCAGTCCAAAATGGCTGCGATGCTGTTTATTTAGGTGTTAAAGGCTTTAATGCTCGTAATCGAGCTAATAATTTCTCTACTGCTGAGTTAGAAGAAGTTATTGATTATGCTCATTTGCGAAATGTAAAGGTCTATATTGCAGCTAATATTTTATATAAAGAAGAAGAAATAAGAGATGTGCTTGATTTTATAACTCAAATTTATGATTACGGGGCAGATGCTATTATTGTACAAGATTTAGGTATAGCTAAGTTGATCTTAGAGTTTTTTCCTGATATTGAACTGCATGCTAGTACGCAGATGAATATTCATAATTTAGCAGGGGCGCAACTATTAGAGGAGCTGGGTTTTGAGCGGGTAATTTTGGCCCGAGAACTTAATTTAGCTCAGATAAAAGAGATTAATAAAGGGACGGATTTAAAGATAGAGACTTTTGTGCATGGGGCAGTCTGTATCTCCTATTCAGGACAGTGTCTGATGAGCAGCCTAATTGGGGGACGCAGTGGTAATCGAGGTCGCTGTGCTCAACCATGTCGGATGCCTTATACATTGATAGATCGTGCTAGTGGAGAAGTGATCGATAAAGAGTTTCAAAAAGATTATCTCTTGAGTCCTAAAGATATTAATACCTTAGAGATTATTCCAGAGTTAGTAAAAGCAGGCATTAATTCTTTTAAGATAGAAGGGCGGGTCAAGAGACCAGAGTATACTGCTTTAGCGACTAAGCTCTATCGTAAGTATATCGATCAATACTTCCATGATAGAGATAACTATGAAGTTAATGCTCAAGACCAGCAGAAATTGGCCCAGATATTTAACCGCAGCGGCTTTATTCCTGGCTATTACAAGGGCCAAGAGAACTTGGACTTAATCAGTCAGCAGCGGCCTAAAAACTGGGGGCTTAAAATAGGGGAAGTGACTTCTTATAATCCCCAGACAAAAGAGTGTCAAATAAGATTAAATCATGAAGTTAATGAAGGAGATGGAATAGAAATTTGGACTCAAGAAGGTGATAATATTGCCTTAACTCTATCAGATTTTGAATCTAATGGACAGAATTTAATTACAATAGAAGTAGAACGTAATCTTAATCGAGGAGCTGTAGTTTATAAGACATCTGATCAAGAGTTATTAACTGACTTAGCTAAAAGTTATCAACAGCCCAATACTTTAAGAAAGATTGAACTATATGCTAAAGTAACTGCTAGGATAGATCAACCTTTAAAGATAGACCTGTGGGATCAAGATGGTTACTTTGTAACTGCAGAGTTAGACTTTATAGTAGAAGAGGCTAAAAATCAACCGCTAAGAGAAGCAGAGATAGAGGAGCAACTAGAGAAATTAGGGGCTACTCCATATTCATTAGTACAATTAAACCTTGCTCTTGATTCTAATATATTTATTCCTATCTCAAAATTAAATCAATTGCGGCGTGAAGCAGTTCAAAAAATAGACCAAGCACGGGTTAAAGGTTTTGAGCCAAGCAAAAGGCGGAATGGGTATGATAGGGGGGATTTAAAAGTAGAGCCGTCAAAGAGCAGATCTAATCTCAAAGTAACTGCAGCTATTAAGAATAATAAACAGCTAGAAGCTGTGCGCAATACCTCTGTAGAGCGGATCTATATTCCGCTTAAGAATTTAAATTTGGCCCAGATTAAAAGAACAATTGCTAATAAAGACGAGACAGAAATATTTCTCCAATTACCACGAATAGCTAGTCAAAAGGAATTAGAGGAGTTTAAAGAAAAGGTAGAAGTACTAGAAGAGACAGAATTGGACGGCTATTTGCTTTCTCAACTAGGAGCAGTAGAGTTAGTGAAAGAGTCTACTAAGTCTTTAGCAGCAGATTTTTCTTTTAATCTCTTTAATAGTTATAGTTTGAGTTTGATGGAAGAATTGAATTTTTCCAGCGCAGCACTAGCACCGGAATTAACTTTAAGAGAGATTGAAAAGTTAGGAACAGATATAGACAAAGAATTAATAGTCTATGGTTATTTGCCAATGATGCATAGCACATACTGTCCTATTGGAGCAGTTGCAAGAAAGTTCGATTTTTCACAAAGTTGTCAACTTAATTGTCAAGAACGCAGTTATGGACTACAAGATCGTAAAGGAATGGTGGAGCCTATCGAGACTGATCCTAAAAACTGCCGTTCAATCATTTATAATAGTCAACCATTACATCTATTAAATCACTTAGCAAAGATTAAAGATTCAAACTGTGATAGTTTGAGATTGAACTTTACTTTTGAAGGCAAAGAAGAGACAGAAGAAATTATTAAAGATTATCAAGCAAAGTTAGAAAATGCAAGGAAAAAGATATCATCTGCTATTAAAGATTATACTACAGGTCATTTCTTCCGCGGAGTAAAATAAGAGTGAATTTTAAGCAAAA
>JAWOFC010000281.1:0-10070 GCA_046482455.1 Halanaerobacter sp.
AAAATATTTGTACCTAAGTCAATATTAAACTTACTGGCGGTAATAAAATTTAATTCGAGTAAAGAGGATTCAGGTGTCTTTTGACTGACCTTAAATATTTTTGTTCGTGGTTATGAAATGAAAGATGAAATAAGATTGGTCTGATTAAAATCTTTTTATTTTAATCTATCTTATTTTATCTTGAATGGAATGAACAAAAAGATTTGTTTTAAGGAAAAAGATACCTGAACCGGACTGTTAAAAATAAATTTTATAAGTAAATCTAATTAATCAAATAAGAACTATTAATTTTACTACTTAATTATAGCATACTATAATATAAGTGTAGTTTGCAAGGAAGAATATAAGCGAAGATGAATATAAAATTATTAAAATAAATCCAAAATTAAAAACGGGGGCCAAAAAATGTCTAAAATAAGGCGCGTCTATGTAGAAAAGAAGGATGGCTATGATGTAAAGGCAGACAAGTTATTGACTGATTTTAAGGAGACATTACAGTTAGATAGTTTAAAAGATTTACGTATGGTGCAGCGTTATGATATCCAAGGATTATCTGAAGAGGCTTATCAACAGGCTTGTGATACTATCTTATCAGAGCCGCCGGTTGATAGATTATATGAAGAAGACTTACCTACTGGAGAAGAGGAGATAGTTTTTGGAGTAGAGTATTTGCCAGGACAGTATGACCAGCGGGCTGACTCTGCAGAACAGTGTATGCAGATATTAAATGATAATGATGAAAAACCACAGGTTAGAAATGCAAGTATTATTATTTTAGAGGGGCAGTTAACAGAAGAAGAAGTGGCAAAGATTAAAGATTATCATATTAATCCGGTTGATTCTAGAGAGGCTGATTTAAAGAAGCCTCAGACTTTAGATTTAGACTATGAAGTACCTGAAGAAGTGAGAAGAATAGATGGGTTTATAGAATTAGATGAAACAGGATTAGAGAATCTATTAGCAGAATTAGGTCTAGCCATGAGTCAAGAAGATCTATTGCATACCCAAAATTATTTCCAAGCAGAGAATAGAGATCCAAGTATTACGGAAATAAAGGTCTTAGATACTTACTGGTCTGATCACTGCCGCCATACTACTTTTTTAACTGAAATTAAGGATGTTAATATTCCAGATAATAAGTATACAGCTCCGATTGCTGATGCTTATGATGAGTATTTAGAGGGGCGGGAGAAGGTATATCCTTCTGATAATGAGGATATCTGTTTGATGGATATTGCCCTTATGGGGATGAAGGAGTTAAGAAAGGTAGGAAAATTAGATGATTTAGAAGTTTCAGATGAGGTCAATGCTTCGAGTATTGTTGTGCCAGTTGATGTTGATGGTGAAGAGGAAGAATGGTTAGTTATGTTTAAGAATGAAACCCATAATCATCCGACAGAGATTGAGCCTTATGGTGGAGCAGCAACCTGTTTAGGAGGCTGTATTCGAGATCCATTAGCAGGTCGTTCTTATGTCTATCAGGCAATGAGGATTTCAGGCTGTGGTGACCCGCGTCAAGATATAGAGGATACTATTCCTGGGAAATTACCTCAGAAGAAGATTGCTCAAGAGGCTTCTGATGGTTATAGCTCTTATGGAAATCAGATTGGTGTAGCTACAGGACATGTGCGCGAAGAGTATAATCAACGTTTTTTAGCTAAACATATGGAGATTGGAGCAGTTGTGGCAGCTACGCCTCGTGAAGATGTCTACCGCGGTGATGCTGAACCGGGAGATATTGTTGTTTTAGTCGGTGGGAGAACAGGACGTGACGGCTGCGGTGGTGCTACAGGTTCTTCTAAAGAGCATACTAAAGAGTCAATTACTACTTGTGGTGCTGAAGTACAGAAGGGTAATCCACCTACGGAAAGAAAGATTCAGCGTCTCTTTAGAAATTCTGAAGCAAGTGGGATGATAAAGAAGTCTAATGACTTTGGAGCAGGAGGAGTGTCAGTTGCAATTGGGGAATTGGCTGCTGCTTTGGAAGTCGATTTGAATGCAGTACCTAAAAAATACGAAGGTTTAGATGGGACAGAATTGGCAATTTCTGAATCACAAGAGCGGATGGCAGTTGTCTTAGATGAGGAGAATGTAGAACGTTTTAAAGAGTTAGCAGGAACTGAGAATTTAGAAGCTACAGTAGTAGCAGAAGTTAAAGACCACGGTCGTTTAATTATGAACTGGAATGGTGATGATATTATAAACTTAAGCCGTGAATTTCTTGATACTAATGGTGCGACACAAGAGACTACAGTTGCAGTCCAAGAGCCAAAAGAAGATAGTTACTTTATAGAGGCTGCTGAAGAGAGATTAATTACTGATACTCTAGAGGAGAGATGGTTGGAGAACTTAAGTGCTCTAAATATCTGTAGTCAAAAGGGCTTAGTGGAGAAGTTTGATAGTACAGTCGGGTCTAATTCAGTCTTAATGCCTTATGGAGGGCAGTATCAGTTAACGCCTACCCAGGCTATGGCTGCTAAGATTCCAACTTTAGAAGGAGAGACGAATACAGGAACCCTTATGAGCCACGGTTATAATTCAAACTTAGCCTCTTGGAGCCCTTTCCACGGTGCTCTATATGCAGTAATTGAATCAATCTCTAAGGTTGTAGCTAGTGGAGGAGATTATCAGAATATTAGATTTACTTTTCAGGAGTATTTCGAGAGTTTAAGGGATGATCCTAAGCGTTGGGGCAAGCCATTTAGTGCCTTACTTGGTGCTTATCGAGCGCAAAAGGAGTTTGGGCTGCCGGCAATTGGTGGTAAGGATAGTATGTCGGGAACTTTTCATGAGATTGACGTACCGCCTACTTTAGTCTCTTTTGCTGTTGATCCTGTGGATGTAAATGATGTTATTGCACCAGAGTTTAAAGAGACAGAGAGCCAAGTTGTTTATATTTCGCTTGAGAAAGATGAAGCTGAGATGCCAAACTTCGAGAAGTTAAAGGCTGCTTATCAAAGGGTTAAGAATTTAATTGCTGATAATAAGGTTTTAGCTGCTCAAGCCTTAACACGCGGTGGTTTAGCAGAAGCAGTTTCTAAGATGTCTTTTGGTAATAAGATTGGATTTGAGTTTAGAGATGAGATGACGGACGAGGAGTTATTTGGCCCTGAATACGGCTCTTTAGTCTTAGAAATGAAGGCGGATAGCGAGTTAGAGGAGTTATTTGCGGGTGTTGATTATCAGCTCTTAGGAAGAACGATTGCCGAAGAAGTAATTGAAGTTAATAATAGGCAGATAGAACTTGATAAAGCTCTAAAGCATTGGCAGCAGCCTCTAGAAGAGATCTATTCGACAGAAGTTGAAGCGGAAGGAGAAACTTTTGAGTTTGAAGCTTATCAAGCAGCAGATGTGCATAATTGTGAGAATAAAGTTGCTAAACCAAAGGTCTTAATCCCTGTCTTTCCCGGTACAAATTGTGAGTATGATACAGCCCAGCAGTTTAAGAGGGCAGGGGCAGAAGTAGAGACTTTAATCTTTAAGAATTTAGCACCACAGCAGATTGAAGAATCAATTGAGAAGTTGGCGCAAGCAATTGATTCTGCGCAGATAGTTGCTTTAGTAGGAGGTTTTAGTGCAGGTGATGAACCTGAAGGGGCAGGTAAATTTATTGCAACTGTCTTTAGAAATCCTAAGATAAAAGAGGCAGTTAATGACCTATTAAATAATCGTGATGGTTTAATGATTGGTATCTGTAATGGCTTCCAAGCTTTAATTAAATTAGGTTTAGTACCCTATGGAGAGATTAGAGAACTAACGGCTGATGCTCCGACTTTAACTTATAATGAAATTGGCCGCCATGTCTCTTGTGCAGCAAGAACTAAGATTGTCTCTAATAAATCGCCCTGGTTAGCTCATCTAGATGTAGGTGCTGAGCATACTATCCCTGTTTCACATGGTGAAGGTAGATTTGTAGCTAGTGAAGAGACAATTGATAGATTATTAGAGAATGGTCAAGTAGCAACACAGTATGTTAATTTAGCAGGTCAACCTACTTCTGAAATAGAGTTTAACCCTAATGGATCAGTACGGGCAGTAGAGGGTATCACTAGTCCTGATGGTCGAGTCTTAGGAAAGATGGGACATTCAGAGAGAGTTGGCCCTAATCTATCTAAGAATATTATCGGAGAAAAAGAGCAGCAGTTATTTAAAGCAGGAGTAGACTATTTCAAAGAATAAATTCATTTAAATATAGTTCAAAGAGCTCTACCCTCAGACGAGGGTGGGGCTTTTTTTATTTTTTGAGACCTCTCTATAATATTAATTGGAAAAAATAACTATTTTTAGCTTTATTTGATTTACAATCTTTCATTTATGTTGTATAATGAAATCAAAAGCAATAATTTATTTTTAAGTAAATATTTTACATTTAACAAGCAGGGATATAGTTCTTTATATAGAATTATATTCCTTTGAAGCCTCTCAATATACAATGAGCAAAGAGGTAGAGTGAAAAGTTTTTAATTTTTATCAAAAAACAGGAGGGTGAAATTATGAACAAAAGACTTACTGGTTTAATGGTAGCTATGGTAATGGCATTAGGATTATTAGTAACACCAGCAATTCAAGCACAACCTGATAGCTTAAAAACTTGGGTTCCCAGCGGCCCAGAGCATAATTGGATGAAGGAAATGGCTAAGAAATATGAAAATAAGACAGGAGTTAAGATTGAGATTGCAGTAGTAGAAGAATTGGACCAAGGACAGAGATTATCACTAGATGGTCCAGCGGGGAAAGGTGCTGATGTAGTGGCTTGGCCGCATGATAAGTTAGGAAAATCGATTAAGCAAGGATTAATTACTCCAATTGATCAATTTTTGCCAGACGGATATGGGAAAGATAATTTTTCTAAGAATCCGATTAAGTCTTTAACTTATAATGGCAAACTATATGGTTTACCTTATGCTTTTCAGACTACAGCTCTAATTTATAACAAAGATAAGTATAATAATATTCCAGATACAATGATGGGCTTAATGAAGAAAGCTGAAGGGATGACAGATGAAAGTCAAAATGAATATGGACTCTTGTACAAGATTAGTGACTTCTATTTCTCTGGAGGTATCTTCTTTGGTTATGGTTCTTATGTATTTAAAGAAGAGCCAGGCGGGGGATATGATATTAACGATATAGGTCTTGGCACTAAGTCGTCAATTAAAGCTGCTAATTTTCTTAAGAAGTTTAGAGATATGGGTTTAATTCCTAAAGGAACAACAGGTCAGACTGCAAATGGTCTATTCATGGAAGGTAAGAGTGGTGCCATTATAATGGGTCCTTGGATGCTTAAAGATTTTAAGGATGCTGGTGTTAATATGGGGGTAAAACCATTACCTAAGTTACCAAATGGTAATTATCCAGAGCAGTTTACAGGAACAAAAGGGTATTATGTAAGTGAGTTTAGTAATCACAAACAGGCAGCTGCAAACTTTATTAAGTTTTTAACTAATGCAGAAAATTCTATGGATCACTATAAATCAAATAATATAATTGCGCCGCATAAAGAGGTAGTAACGAGTTCTACATTCAAAAATGATGAGCTCTTATATCCATTCTTTAAACAGGCTAAACGGGGTAAAGTAATGCCTAGCGTGCCAGAAATGAGTACGGTGTGGAATCCAGTTAATAATGCGATTGATTTTGTACTTAATGGTAAATCAACTGCTGAAGAGATTATGCCGATGACTGAACAGCAGATTAAGCAGGGTATTCAATTAATGGGGAATTAATATTTTATTTAGCCCTGTATTATTAGTAATGCGGGGCTTTAATCAATCTCAAAATTATTGAGGAGGTTATTTTGTGCAACCAAAAAGTAGTACTGCTTTAAAAACAGATAGTATACAACGATGGATAAGTTCCGTTCTATCAGTTATATATATGGGGTTAGGTCAATTAGTAAATAAACAGTATTTAAAAGGGCTCCTATTTATGCTCTATCATTCTGTAATACTGTTTATTAATATTAATTTTAGTTTTGTAACTTTTGGAAATGTTAATTTTAGCTTTCTGCCTTTTCAGGCACTAAAAATTCCAATAATTAATTTGAGCTTTGAACCATTTTACCTATTTAACTATTTACAGCAAAAGATTGTAGGGCTTTATACCTTAGGAACTACTCCTATAGAGCATCATTCTTTGTTCTTCTTAATTAAAGGATTAGTTGCAATTCTATTTGTTATTCTGTTATTGGCAATTTATATTTTTAATGTAGTTGATGCCTATAAAAATGGTGAATTAGCTGATAAGGGTGAGGAAGTTCCCAATTTTACAGAATCATGGGATCATTTTTTAGAGATAGGTTTTCCATATATTGGAATATCTCCAAGTATGATAGTTTTATTAGCAGCTACAGTATTTCCAGTTGTCTTTACAGTCTGTTTAGCATTTGTAAATTATGATGCCAACCATTTACCACCGCGAGCAATATTAAGTTGGGTAGGACTTGAGAACTTCAAAGCATTACTTACTCTTTCTATGTTTAAAAATGCTTTTATAAGTGTCTTCTTGTGGACAGTTATTTGGGCTGTTGCATCTACTATATTAAGCTATGGCTTAGGGTTATTTGTGGCAGTAGTTTTAAATCATAAACGGATTAAATTTAGAAATATATTCCGAACTATCCTATTGGTACCGTGGGCAATACCAGCCTTTGTCTCTATTTTAATTTGGCGTTATTTACTGAACTCTAATTTTGGTCATGTGAATGAGTTATTACAGATGCTTGGGATGGCTAAGGTCAATTGGCTAAATGGTTCACCATTAGTGGCTAAAATAGCAATCTTAGTTGTTAATCTATGGTTATCATTTCCTTTTGCTATGGCTGTCTGTTCTGGTATCTTACAGAGTATCTCAGAAACTTTATATGAAGCAGCTATTGTTGATGGAGCTACTGTTTTACAGAAGTTTTTCCATATTACCCTACCCTTAGTTTTAAGACAGGTAACTCCCTTATTAATCATGCAGTTTGCTTTTCAGTTCAACAACTTTGGAATTATTTTTCTTTTGAATAAAGGAAATCCAGCGGTTCCAGAGTATTATTCGGCAGGTGCTGGGGGTACGGATATCTTAATTTCTTGGGTCTATAAATTAATCATTAATAAAGAATTATACAGTTATGGTGCTGCTATTTCAATCATTATTTTCTTTGTAGTAGCAGGATTTAGTATTTATCAATTTAGGCAATCTGATGCTTTTCAAGAAGAGGAGTTGAGATAAATGGCGCAGCTTGACACTAAAAATAGTGCTGGTTTTTTGACTGCAGAGCGAAAAGAGAATTTAGGTTTAATTGCTTCTTATACTGTAATAGGAATTATGATTGTCATAGCCCTCTATCCTACTTTGTCTATTCTTGGTGTGGCAATTAATCCGAATAATGCTATGTCTAATAACAGTTTAATTCCCGCAGGTGCTACTTTAGATAACTTTAAAGAATTAATTAATGAGTATCAATTCTTTCGTTGGTATTGGAATAGTATTAAAATGGGTTTATTATCATCTAGTATAGCAGTTGTTTTAACAGCAATAACAGGCTATATTTTTGCTAAACTAGACTTTTGGGGTCGAGAGTATGGCTTAATGTTAGTGTTAGTTATTCAAATGTTTCCGCCTATGATGGCAATTGTAGCAATCTATGTAGTATTGAGTATGTTTGGCTTAATAAATACTCATCTTGGTCTTTTAGTCATTTATACTGGTGGGGCTGTACCTTTTGCAAGTTGGATGTTAAAGGGTTATTTTGACAGTATTTCAACTAGTCTGATAGATGCTGCTAAAATTGATGGAGCAAGTCAGTTTAGAATATTTTGGCAGATTATGCTGCCTTTAGCTAAACCGATGTTAGCAGTAGTAGTTATGTTTAATTTTATTCGCCCCTTTAGTGATTTTATTTTAGCCAGTTTATTACTACAATCAGAAAGTAAACTGACCTTAGCAGTAGGATTATTTAGAATGGTAACTGGTCGAGCACCACAGTGGAATTTATTTGCTGCTGGAGCAGTAATGTCTGCCATTCCAGTTATGGTCTTATTCTTATCTATGCAGCGTTATTTCATTTCAGGACTGAGTGCTGGAGCTACAAAAGAATAACGGTTAATGAAAAAACCTCTGGGATTTTCCCAGAGGTTTTTTTGTGCCGTGAGCTATCAGCGCTCAACTGTGAGCTACAAGAAAAAGCAAATTCAAAATTAAAAACCACTAAAACCAATGAAATAGAAGTTTTTAGTCTGTTTTTGATTGTATGGTTTTGAATTTGATTGAACTGACCGCTGATAGCTCATAGTTCACAGCTATAATGATTCACAGAGTGAATCATTATATAGATATCGTTTGACTTTTGAAAGTATAATTTGTAAACTATTAATTGTGATTTTACATTGAACTAGTGAAAGGAGTAATCCAATGCATGGTTATTATGGTAGCGTTGAAGCAGGTTGGGTAGAAGTAATTACTGGAGTTATGTTTTCAGGTAAGAGTAGTGAATTGATTAGACGAGTCGAGCGAGCAATGATTGCTAAACAAGAAGTTCTTGTCTTTAAACCGAGTATTGATAATCGTTATAGTGATACTGAAGTTGCTGCTCATAATGGAATTACAGTTGAAGCTCAGATCGTTGATGATGTAACAGATATTAAAGATAAGATTGATAACTATAAGGGAGAAGAAATAGTAGATGTGATAGCAATTGATGAGGGTCAATTCTTTGCAGAGGACTTAATTGGATTAGTAGATGGTTTAGCTCAGGAAGGTTATAGAGTTATTGTAGCTGGATTAGATACTGATTTTGCAGGTCGCGGTTTTAAACCAATCCCAGAACTAATGGCTCGAGCAGAGTATGTAACTAAATTACATGCAGTCTGTGTTAAATGTGCTAATCCAGCTACTAGAAACCAGCGCTTAATCAATGGAGAACCGGCTAGTATTGATGACCCAGTTGTTGTTGTGGGGGCAGATGAGACCTATGAAGCACGCTGTCGGAGATGCCATGAAGTTAAAAGATAATTGACAATTTAAAATATCCATTATACATTCTCAATTGCATTCATAATAGCTTGACCTACTACTTCACTAGCTGCTGTAGCTAATAGATTGATATCTATCTTCTTTTGGCCCGTACTTAAAGCAAATATAGTATCTCCATCAAGCATAGTATGAACTGGTTTAATATGATTAGCATAACCGTTATGGGCTACTTGGGCTACTTTATTCGCTTCTGTTTTACTTAATTTAGCATTAGTTGCTACTACTCCAATAGTGGTATTTTGTCCAAAACCTGCTAGTTCTTCCTCTTGTAGAGCTTGATAAGTATTGATAAAGTTTCCTTCTTCATCTTTACAGCCGGCAATAATCTCTCCTTGCTCATCTAAAATATCGCCGAAAGCATTGACAGCTACTAAAGCACTAATATAAGTATCATTATCAAATTTCAAACTTGCACTGCCTAAACCGCTAGGAGAAGCATGGTCACTACCTAATAATTTGCCGACACTACAGCCTGTTCCTACTCCAATCTTCCCCTGTCTATCTTCAGAACTTGAGGCATTTTGCACTGCTTGATAGCCCATCTTTTGGTCAGGACGAATATCAGTTCGACCTTCTTCGAGGTCGAAAATAACAGCCGCAGGTACAATAGGTACTTTAGTCACACCTACATCAAAGCCAATATCTTCTTCTTCTAAAGCAGTCATTACACCATCAGCAGCTCCTAGTCCAAAAGCACTGCCGCCGGTTAATAATATAGCATGGATCTGTTCAACAGCTTTGAGCGGTTTTAAAAGTGCTATTTCACGAGTGCCAGGAGCTGAACCTCTAACGTCTACTCCTGCGGTAGCACCATTTTGACTGGTTATAACAGTACAGCCTGTCTTAGCCATATGATTACTAACGTGACCGACCTTAATTCCTGGGATATCTGTTATGTAATTCTTCATTTGAGAAGACCTCCTTTTTTAGCTTTGAGCTATGAGCTGTGAGGTGTGAGCAGCTATCAGCTGTCTGCTGTCAGCCTACAAGCCTACAAGCCTACAAGCCATACAAGCCATACAAGCCATACAAGCCATACAAGCCATACAAGC
>JAWOFC010000136.1:0-5089 GCA_046482455.1 Halanaerobacter sp.
TAGTTGGATGGCAGTCTCAACTACTGAAGAAGAAATCCCTGTTGGGGAAAAGGTGATTATTACTGAAGTGGATGGAACTAAATTATATGTTAAACGAAAGGGGAATTAAATAATGTTAGGTTTAATTACTTTATTAGTAATCTTTTTTATTTTAGCTCTTGTTTTATTAGTAACATCAATTAAGATTGTAAAGCAGTCCGAAACGATGGTGATTGAAAGGTTAGGTAAGTTTAATCGTGTTTTAGATTCAGGGTTAAATATTATTTATCCTATTATTGAGCGACCGCGTAGGATTAATTGGAAGCAGACTCTAGAACAGAATGGGCAAAAGATTGTTAGACGTGTGCAGAAAAATGAGATTGATCTCCGGGAGACGGTTTATGACTTTCCCAAGCAGAGTGTAATTACTAAAGATAATGTAAGTATCGATATTAATGCAATGATCTATTTTCAAATTACTAATCCTAAAAAGGCAGTTTATGAGATTAATGACTTACCTAATGCTATTGAAAATTTAACTCAGACTACGTTAAGAAATGTAATTGGGGAGCTGGAGTTGGATGAAACCCTTTCTTCGCGCGATACAGTTAATAAAAAACTGCGTAAAATTTTAGATGAAGCGACTGATAAATGGGGGGTTAAGGTTAATCGAGTTGAATTACAAGATATTATTCCACCACAGGATATAAAGAATGCAATGGAGAAACAGATGCGAGCAGAAAGAGATCGGCGAGCCTCTATCTTAAAAGCAGAAGGGCAGAAAAAATCTGCTATTTTAAAGGCAGAAGGAGAGCAAGAATCAGAGGTTAAAAGGGCAGAAGGTAAAAAGAAAGCACAGATTTTACGTGCTGAAGCAGAGCAGCAAGAAAAGATTAAAGTGGCTGAAGGTGAGGCTGATGCAATTACACAAGTATCTAAAGCGCTAGAAGGTTTGGGAGGAGATCCTACACAGTATTTAATTGCAACAAAATATATTGATAAATTAGATGAGATTACTAAAGGTAATAATTCTAAGGTGGTCTTCTTACCGTATGAAGCTACTGGAGTCTTAGGTTCATTAGGCGGCATTAAGGAGATGTTTTCTGAATTTTCGGGAGGAGAAATTAGTACGAATGGAGAATCTAAAACAGATTCTGAAATAGCTCCTGAAGTTAAAGAACAGTTAAGAGAAGAATATGGTGATGAAATAGATAAATTAGATATTGATATTTAAAGTAAAATCTCTGTCCCTAGCTAGGGACAGAGATTTTATTCTTAATTCTGCAATTTTAATTTAATATCTGCTCCAATTACGCCCATGACTTCACCTTCATTAGTGATAGGGATAGAAACTGTGGCACAAGGGCGGTGAGTAATTGAAGAAATATAAACATTTGATATAAATTCTTCTCCGTTAATGCTGCTTTGAAACCAGTCTCTTACTTTAGCATTAGCTAATCCTGCTGGTGGGTTAGAATAAATGAACTGCCCATCTGCTTTGTTTGTCCAAATTGCTTCAATGAAATTATATTTTTCTATTAATTCATCGAGTAATCTTTGGTGTAAAGAAGCATCTAAGGATTTAAATCCTTGGTTATTTAATAGTTCTTCCTCTAAGATATCTTTAGTCTTAGCTGCTTTTTCTGTTACTTCATTTTGAATTGTTTCTTGATCAAAGAGTTCAATATTATTTACTGACTGCGACAGGTTATCAACTGAATTATTTAGTCTGCTGCCGAGATTTTGAATACTTTCAATCTTATTTTTCTGTTGATTGACAGATTGGTATACTTCTTCAACACTGGTCATTGTTTTATCTCTAATCTGATCTAAGTTTGAAACTTGGTCGTGAATATCTGCTATTAGTGCGAACTGTTCTGTAATCATTTGCTCTATTTTTTCTAAACTACTCTCAATTTGATTAGCCTTTTTTACTCCCGTAGCAACAACTTCTACATTTTCTTCTGTCATGTCTGTTACATCATTAACTTTGGAACGAATATCTTTAATCAAATCTTTTATCTGTCCTACTGATTTCTGTGAGTCATCAGAAAGTTCTCTGATCTCTTCTGCTACTACTGCAAAGCCTTGTCCTGCTCTCGCTTTCGAATTATCAGATCCCGATTTATTAGATATAGCCCGAGCACTTTCAATAGCAGCATTTAAAGCTAATAAATCAGTCTGTTGAGAAATATCATTAACAGTATCTATTATCTCTTTAATCTCTTTAGAACTAACTTGTAACTCTTCTACATTAGTTGCAGTTTGGTCAGTGCTGGATTGAATATTATTGATTGTATTTACTACTTCCATAATATCCGTTAGGCTATCATGGATAATATCTTTCGATTCTGCACTTAATTCTCTAACTTCAGTTACTTTAGTGACCAACTTGTCTATGATTTCTTGATTATCTTTATTTAAACTTCTCATATGTTCTGTTTCAGCTAATAGCTCTTGAGCAAAGGCTGTACTTTCATCGACTGTTAATGTTAGTTGCTCAGAAATAGAAGAAACTTGAGAAGAAGAACCTTTAATTTCAAAGTTTAAATTAATTATTTTCTTTTTTATTGATTGAATATATTCTGCCATTATCTTATACTTACCTTTGAACTTGGCAGGGTTAATCTTTGTATTATATTCTTCTTGGCTTATTTTTTTAGTTAGCTTTAATAAATAATTAAAGGCGTGATGGTTGAAATATATAACAGTTCCACTGAGTATAATATAGAATAAGATTCTAATTCCTTGGTGAGCAATTAGCCCTAATTCAAAGTAGAGTATTGAGATAAGAATGAATAGTAAATAAATGATTATCGACATAGAAACCCCTCCAGAGTAAAGTTTATGTTAACTTTTTGTTAGTTATATATAGACTATATCATATTATTAGTGTTTAAACAAGTTTAAAGGGGCTTATTTTTTAAAAAATAATTAATTAACATAAAATTAACATAGGATAAGAAAAAAAGAGAGCCTCAAAATGAGACCCTCTTCAATCTTAAGTTATTTTTTTAGAATCTCTTTTGCCTCATCATCTAAAGCTTCTGTCATATATGGGATATCAATCTCTTCAGCAGTTTCGCGGTTACCAGCCATTAAATCGGAGCGATCAATAGTATCTAAATTAAACTTTCGTGCTCCGGCCATAAACTGTTGTAAACCTGCTTTTAATTTGTCAGCCAATGTATAGAGGGCAATAGCGCCAAATGGAATATTCTCCATCTCGTCTTCGCCAACTATTTTAGCTACATTTTCCCAACCAGCAAAAATACTCTCTGGAGTTGCACCTAATTCTTTGACAGTTTTAGGTAATTTGTCCCAATGAGCATTTAAATCTTCTTTCTTTTCAGGCTTAAAGACACCTTCAATATTTGCTCCTACAAATCCAGCAATCATAGGAGCTCTTCCCATACAGACTAACTTGACATAAGGAGAACCTAAAGCTAATGCCTTAAAGATATGATCCTCACGAGCTAAGCCTCCTGCTAAGGATAAATCGGGTATATCATAGCCTTCTTCTTCAAGAATCTCTGCATACTCAATTGCTTTTTCATGAAGTAATAAAGAAGGTACTCCCCAGTGTTCCATCATATTCCAAGGGCTCATACCAGTACCTCCACCGGCACCATCAATAGTAATTAAGTCTACTCCAGCTTCTGCACCGTATTTTAGTGCCATCGCTAAGCCGCGCATACCATAAGCTCCTGTTTTAAGGGAGATCCGTTTATAACCTATATCTCTTAAGTATTCAACTGACTCCATGAAGTCTTTGCGTAAAGCTTCTGGATCTTCAGCATCAGTGCCTCCTAATCTACTATGACGGGCAAAGCTATCTATAGCTCCTGCTTTGAAGGCGTTAATATTCTCTTTTACATATGGATCAGGGTCAACTACATAGCCTCTATCAGCTAAGAACTGAGCATACTCTAAGCTAGTAACTTGGATTTCACCACCGATATCTTTAGCACCTTGACCCCATTTAAGTTCAATAATAACATCATCGCCGTATTTATCAATAATATATTCGGCAACACCATTTCTTGTATCCTCAACATTTAACTGGACGAAAATACCACCATGTTCATCAGCATATTTTTGATAAATATCGATGCGGCGGTCTAATTCAGGTGCTTCAACTACTTTACCATCTTCTAGCTTCGCATTCTTATCTACTCCAACTACATTTTCTCCAATTACAATTGGAAAACCTGCTAAAGCTGCGCCAATAGCAAAAGAATTCCAGTATTTTTCTGCAATAAATGTTGAACCTAGAGCACCGGTCATAATCGGTATTTTAGATTTTGTTTTGATTTTATTACCAAATTCAGTTTCAACATCTACATTGGTAAAGATACAGTCATCAGCATCATCACTTAGTCCTTCAGGTAATCCTTCAGCACCATGAGTATAACCTTGGATTCTAACAGAATGATAGCCAACTCCTTCTGGAGCAATATTGCTGCTACCAGATGTAATTTCACCAAAATCACGTGGATAAAGAACCTTTCGTCCTTTCAAAGATGATAACCATGTTTCACATTTTCCTTTACAATCAGACCTACATAAAGTACATAATCCAGATTCACAAGGGTCACCGCGATTAACAGTTCCTAAAGCATCATTTGTCTTTTGCCAGTTCATATTTTAATTAATTCCTCCTCTATTCTATTTACTCACCAATTATAGTTATTAAATAAAAATTAAAATCTTCCTTCATTTTTTCAATAGAAATTTATATTTTTCTTTTATATTTCATTTTAGGCAGATAATAATCTGAATTCTGTCAATTTTTTAGAATAAGGTTTTATTTTTCGTTATTACATGGTATAATCACAATCAGTTCGAATGTAGCCTAGAAGTGTAGTGAGGAGGAAATAAAATGTATAAAATTATTGGAAAAGATAAATTAGCTCCAGATATCTTTCGGTTTAAGGTTAAGGCGCCCGAAATAGCAGCTAAAGCCCAACCAGGTCATTTTTTGATTTTGCGGGCAGTAGAGACTGCTGAAAGAGTGCCCTTAACAATTGCTGATTATGATAGAGAAGAAGGAATAATTGATATGGTAGTCCAGAGAGTGGGCTTTAGTAGTAAACAGATCTGTTCTTTT
>JAWOFC010000137.1:0-9650 GCA_046482455.1 Halanaerobacter sp.
TTGATAAAGAAGTGATTAAGGACGGTCGTATTTTATACGGTGGGAGCTTAATTCCTAATCGCGGTGCCTGGATTGAATTTAAGTATGATAAGAAAGCAATAATTAGTGTAAGAGTTGATAGAAATCGGAAGATAAAAGGGACTGTATTACTTAGGGCTTTAGGTTATGGTACTGATGCCGAACTATTAGATTTACTTGATAATCATCCTATAATTCAAGATACTATTGAACGTGATAATACTGAAACACAAGAAGAAGCTTTAATTGAATTATACAAAAACCAAAGACCTGGTGAACCGCCTACAGTAGAGAGTGCTCAGAATTTAATTGAATCTCTATTTTTTGATCCGAAGAGATATGACTTAGCAAAGGTGGGACGTTATAAGATTAATAAAAAGTTAGGTTTAAATATTGATCCTGAGCGTCGCACATTAACTAAAGAAGATATTGTAGAGACTGTAAAATATTTATTAAAATTAGTTGATGAAGATGATGATGCGCAGGTAGATGATATTGATCATTTAGGAAATAGAAGATTAAAGACTGTAGGAGAATTATTACAGAATCAATTTAGAATTGGTCTATCTAGAATGGAACGAGTAGTTAGAGAAAGAATGACTATTCAAGATTTAGATGTTATTACTCCGCAGAATTTGATCAATACGCGTCCAGTTGCTGCTGCTATTAAAGAATTCTTTGGTAGTGGACAGTTATCTCAGTTTATGGATCAGACTAATCCATTATCTGAGTTGACTCATAAGAGACGGATGAGTGCTTTAGGTCCAGGAGGATTAAGTAGAGAAAGAGCTGGATTTGATGTGCGTGATGTACACCATACTCATTATGGTCGTATCTGTCCAATTGAAACTCCAGAGGGGCCAAATATCGGTTTGATTGGTTCATTATGTATTTTTGGCGAGACAAATGAGTTTGGTTTTATTGAGACTCCCTATCGTAAAGTAGTTGATGGCCAAGTAACTGATGAAATAGAATATTTAAATGCCGATGAAGAGGATCGATATATTATTACTTCAGGTAACGAACCAGCAGATGAAGATGGTAATTTAATCCATGATGAGGTCTTTGCTCGTTATAATGGAGAAGAGATTAAAACGACTAAAGATAATATTGATTATATAGATGTGGCGCCTGACCAGATCATTGGTGTTTCAGCAGCATTAATTCCATTTTTAGAGAATGATGATGCTAACCGTGCTTTAATGGGAGCTAATATGCAGCGGCAGGCTGTACCTCTATTAAAAACTGATGCACCCCGCGTTGGTACAGGTATTGAATATGCTGCAGCTAAAGACTCAGGAGCAACGGCAGTTGCTAAAAATCCTGGTGAGGTAATGAGAGTTACAGGAGAAAAGATACTGATTAAGACTGATGATGGTACAGTAGATAGATATGATTTAACTAAATTTGCTCGCTCTAATCAGGGTAGTTGTATGAATCAAAAGCCGATTGTGCGTAAGGGAGATTATGTTGAAGCAGGTACTATTATTGCTGATGGGCCTTCAACAGATAAAGGAGAATTGGCCCTTGGACGTAACTGTACAGTCGCTTTTATGGCCTGGGAAGGATATAATTATGAGGATGCCATCTTAATTAATGAAAGTTTAGTTAAAGAGGATGGATTAACTTCTATCCATATAGAGGAGTATGAAGCAGAAGCTAGAGATACTAAGTTAGGACCTGAAGAGATAACGCGTGAAATTCCAAATGTTGGAGAAGATGATCTCAAAGATTTAGATGAACGAGGTATTATTAGAGAAGGGGCAGAAGTTGAAGCTGGTGATATCTTAGTTGGGAAGGTAACTCCTAAAGGTGAGAAGGAGTTATCGGCCGAAGAGAGATTATTACGAGCTATTTTTGGAGAAAAAGCCCGAGAAGTGCGTGATACATCGTTAAAAGTACCACATGGAGAAGAAGGTATAGTAACAGATGTTAAAGTCTTTGATCGTGAAGATGGAGATGATTTGAAGACAGGAGTTAATAAATTAGTTCGAGTCTATGTGGCTAAGAAGCTAAAGATTACTGTAGGAGATAAGTTAGCTGGTCGCCACGGTAATAAGGGAGTGATATCAAGAATTTTACCAGAAGAGGATATGCCTTATTTACCAAATGGAGAACCAGTTGAGATAGTCTTAAATCCTTTAGGTGTACCTTCAAGAATGAATATTGGTCAGGTCTTAGAGACTCATTTAGGTATGGCTGCTCAAGCTTTAGATATTCATGTCTCAACTCCAGTCTTCAATGGTGCAACTGAAGAAGAAGTAGAAGATATCTTAGAAGAGTCTGGTCTGCCGCGTGATGGAAAGACAAAATTATATGATGGTAGAACAGGAAAAGAGTTTGAAAACAGAGTGACTGTCGGCGTCATGTATATGCTTAAGTTACATCATTTAGCCCATGATAAATTACATGGTCGGTCTACAGGTCCATACTCTTTAGTAACTCAACAGCCGCTAGGAGGTAAAGCTCAGTTCGGTGGTCAGCGTTTTGGTGAAATGGAAGTTTGGGCTTTAGAAGCTTATGGCGCTGCTAATACACTACAAGAGATGTTAACAGTTAAATCTGATGATGTAGTAGGTCGAGTTCAGGCTTATGAATCAATTGTAAAAGATGAGAATATTCCTGAACCAGGGATCCCAGAATCCTTTAAAGTATTGATTAAAGAGATGCAGAGTATTGGACTTGATGCAAAAATTTATTCTGAGGAAGAAGAATTGTCCATTGAAGAAGAAGAGATTGATGAAACAGATACAAAGAAACTTGGGTTAGATATTGCTTCCGAGGATGATGGGGCAGACGAAGAATAAATAAAATTATTTGAAGAGGGGGAGTGAATAACCCTTGTTTAATGTAAATAGTTTTGATTCAATGGAGATTGGATTAGCTTCACCAAAAAAGATCAGGTCTTGGTCAAGTGGTGAAGTTAAGAAGCCGGAAACAATTAATTATAGAACTTTGAAACCAGAAAAAGAAGGGCTATTTTGTGAAAAGATTTTTGGCCCAACTAAAGATTATGAGTGTCATTGTGGGAAGTATAAAAGAGTTAGATATAAGGGAGTAGTCTGTGATAGATGTGGTGTAGAAGTTACTAAATCTAAAGTAAGAAGAGAGAGAATGGGGCATATTGAGTTAGCTGCTCCAGTATCGCATATTTGGTATTTTAAAGGAATTCCTAGCCGCTTGGGAATAGTAATGGATATGTCACCACGTTCTTTAGAAAAAGCTCTCTATTTTGTTTCTTATATTGTAATTGACCCTGGTGATACTCCATTAAGTGAGAAACAGCTGTTAAGTGAGAGTGAATATCGAGATGCTAAACAGAAGTATGGTAATGATTTTGAAGCGGGTATGGGAGCAGAAGCAGTTAAAAAGATCTTAAGAAATATCGATTTAAAGTCTGAAATTAAGGATATTAGAGAAGAGATTCAGGGGATTTCAGGGCAGAGAAGAAAGAGAGCTGTGCGCCGCTTAAAGGTCTTAGAAGGACTTAAAGATTCAGGAAATAATCCAGAGTGGATGGTTTTAGATGTATTACCAGTTATTCCACCTGAATTAAGACCGATGGTGCAGTTAGATGGAGGTAGATTTGCTACTTCTGATCTAAATGATCTTTACCGGCGTGTCATTAATCGTAATAATCGTCTGAAAAGATTATTAGACCTTGGTGCTCCTGATATTATTATTCGTAATGAAAAGAGAATGCTCCAAGAAGCAGTTGATGCTTTAATTGATAACGGACGAAGAGGTCGACCAGTAACTGGAGCTAATAATCGACCGTTAAAGTCTTTAAGTGATATGCTAAAAGGTAAGCAGGGGCGTGTTCGTCAGATCCTATTAGGGAAACGTGTTGATTATTCTGGACGTTCAGTAATCGTAGTTGGCCCAGATTTAAAAATGGATCAATGTGGATTGCCGAGAAAAATGGCATTGGAACTGTTTAAACCATTTGTAATGAAAGGTTTAGTTGACCGTGATTTAGCACATAATATTAAGAGTGCTAAGCGCATGGTTGAAAATAGTGAAAGTGAAGTCTGGGATGTATTAGAAGATGTGATTAGAGAGCACCCTGTCTTATTAAATCGTGCTCCAACATTACATAGACTAGGGATTCAGGCTTTTGAGCCTGTTTTAGTAGAAGGTAAAGCAATTAAGATTCATCCCTTAGTCTGTCCAGCCTATAATGCTGACTTTGATGGTGACCAGATGGCAGTGCACGTGCCATTATCTGCTGAAGCACAAGCTGAATGTAGATCAATGATGTTATCCACATATAATCTACTATCTCCTGCTCATGGAGAAGCGATTGCAGTTCCAAGTCAGGATATGGTATTAGGGGCTTATTATTTAACTATTTTAGATGATGATGCAAAGGGTAAGGGTAAGTTCTTTGGTTCAGTAGATGAAGTAACTAAAGCTTATGAAACTGATCGAGTTGAAATTCAAACAAAGATAAAGTATAGACAAGAAAATGGCGATTGGGTTAATACAAGTGTTGGTCGTATAATCTTCAATTCCATTCTCCCTGATGAATTTGAACTATATAATGAAGTTGTTGATAAAGATAAATTAGGTGAGATTATAACTCGTTGTCATAAAGAGCTTGGACCTAATAGAACTGCTGAAACATTGAATGATGTTAAGAATTTAACCTTTGATTATGCTACAAAATCTGGAATTACAATTGGTGTGACAGATGTAGCTATTCCGGATGAAAAAGAAGATATTTTAGAAGAATCAGAAGAAGTAGTTAAGAAGATAGAAAAACAGTATCGACGTGGTTTAATTACTGATGAAGAACGTTATCAAAAGACAATTGATGTCTGGGGTGAAGCAAAAGAAGAAGTTACTGAAGCCTTGATTGATAATTTAGATAAGTTTAATCCAATCTATATGATGGCTACTTCTGGAGCACGAGGTAATACATCTCAGATTACACAGCTTGGTGGAATGCGTGGTTTAATGTCCGATCCATCAGGTCGAATCATAGATATGCCGATTAAAGCATGCTTTAGAGAAGGTTTAACGGTGTTAGAGTACTTTATTTCTACGCACGGAGCACGAAAAGGATTAGCTGATACTGCATTAAGAACTGCTGACTCTGGTTATTTAACAAGACGTTTAGTTGATGTCTCACAGGATGTAGTAGTGCAGGAAAAAGACTGTGGTACTGATGAAGGACTATTATTAGAACCAGTCAGAAGTGATGGAGAAATAATTGAAGGCATAGCAGAAAGAATTACAGGTCGTTTAGCTTCTTCAGATGTAATTCATCCTGAGACTGATGAAGTGATAGTTGAAAAAGAGGAATTAATAGGAGAAGAGCAGGCTGAAGAGATAACTGAAGCAGGTATTGAAGCTGTTGAGATTAGAACTGTCTTAACTTGTCAGACAGAAGATGGTGTCTGTCAAAAATGTTATGGTATCAATCTTGCTAATGGAAATCTAGTCAATGTAGGTGAAGCAATTGGAATTATGGCAGCACAATCAATTGGAGAACCGGGTACACAGTTGACGATGAGAACATTCCATACAGGTGGAGTTGCTGGCGATGATATTACACAGGGTCTACCGCGTGTGGAAGAATTGTTTGAAGCTAGAAGTCCGAAAGGACAGGCAGTTGTGACTGAACTAGATGGTACTGCTAATATCGTAGAAAAGGGTAATTCTTATAAAGCAGTTATTAAGACTGATGATGGAAGACAAAAGACTTATCAACTACCTTATGGGTCTGAGATAAGAATTTCGGATGGAGATCGAGTAGAAGCTGGAGATAAGTTAACTAAAGGTCCACTAGATCCAGAAGATATACTAAATATTACTGGAAAACGTGAAGTTCAGAAGTATCTGTTAAAAGAAGTGCAAAATGTATACCGTTCTCAAGGTGTAGGAATTAATGATAAGCATATTGAAGTAGTTATTAGGCAGATGATGAGTAAGGTTAAGATTAAAGAAGCTGGTGAAACTGAGCTCTTACCAGGTGATTTAGTTGATGTCTTTAAATTTGAAAATCAGAATGAAAAGGCACTTGCTAATGATAAAGAGCCTGCAACGGCAATTCCGCAGTTGCTAGGAATTACAAAGGCATCATTAAATACTGAAAGTTTCTTATCTGCTGCGTCTTTCCAGGAAACTACTAGAGTTTTAACTGAATCTGCTCTAGAAGGAAAGCAGGATAACTTAAAAGGCTTGAAAGAAAATGTTATTATTGGACAATTAATTCCTGCTGGAACAGGTATGAAGCGCTATCGTAATGCAGAACCAGAAATTGTAGAATAAAAAAGCAAAAATATGTTGACAGCACAAATACTAAATGTTAAAATCTTTAAGTGTGTTGTCTTCATATAATTAAAATTAAATTAAATAGTGATAAAATTTATAAGATGTTAAACAAAAGGAGCACAAATGCTCCTTTTGTTTAACAGTTTTTTATAAAATTTCAGGAGGGAGGTGCAGTTAAATGCCTACAATAAATCAATTGGTTCGTAAGGGAAGAAATAAAGTTAAAAAGAAGGAAGGTGCTAGAGCCCTAGAAGGAGCACCACAAAAAAGAGGAGTCTGTACTAGAGTTTATACAGCTACTCCTAAGAAGCCTAATTCTGCTTTGAGAAAGGTTGCACGTGTACGATTGACTAATGGAAAAGAAGTAACTGCTTATATTCCAGGTATTGGGCACAATTTGCAGGAACACTCTGTAGTCTTAGTTAGAGGTGGTCGTGTAAAAGACTTGCCAGGTGTTAGATATACTATTGTACGTGGTACTTTAGATACTGCTGGTGTTGAAGATAGAAAGCAAGGACGTTCCAAATATGGAGTAAAAAAGCCTAATGAATAAAGCCTAGTCTGTTAAATGGGAGGAGGGAAATTTAAATGTCTGAAGAGAATATTGGAAAAGCAAGAAGAGATGTAGAGGTTGATCCAGTTTATAATAGTAAATTGGTAACGCGCTTTATTAATAAAATAATGTATGATGGCAAAAAAAGCTTAGCTGAAAATATTTTTTATGATGCTATGGATGTAGTAGAAGAAAAGACTGGAGAAAATAGTCTAGAAGTTTTAAAAGAAGCTCTAAATAATGTAATGCCAGTTTTAGAAGTAATTAGTCGGCGAGTGGGGGGAGCTAATTATCAAGTTCCAGTTGAAGTTGATAAGCACCGTCGTATTACTTTAGGTTTAAGATGGTTAGTAACTGCTGCACGAGCAAGAAATGAAAGAAAAATGGTTGATAGACTTGCAAATGAAATTATTGACGCTTATAATGAAGAAGGTGGAGCTGTAAGAAAGAAAGAAGATGTACATCAAATGGCAGAAGCAAATAAAGCGTTTGCTCATTATAGATGGTAAAAATAAGTATTTAAGATAGGGGAGGCTGTTTTAAGTGCCCAGACAATTTTCATTACAAAAGACGAGAAATATTGGTTTGATGGCTCATATTGATGCTGGGAAGACGACAACTACAGAACGGATGTTGTTTTATACAGGACGAACACATAAAATTGGTGAGACACATGATGGAGATTCGCAGATGGATTGGATGGATCAGGAGAAAGAGAGAGGTATTACAATCACCTCTGCTGCTACTACCTGTCAATGGGAAGATCACAGAATTAATATCATAGACACGCCTGGACACGTGGACTTTACTGTTGAGGTAGAAAGATCACTTAGAGTTCTTGATGGTGCGATTGGTGTCTTCTGTTCTGTAGGAGGAGTTGAACCTCAATCAGAGACAGTTTGGAGACAGGCTGATAAGTATAATGTGCCTAAGATAGCATTTGTCAATAAGATGGATCGAACTGGAGCCGATTTTTATAATGTAGTAGATATGATGGATGAAAGAATTGATGCTAATCCAGTTCCAATTCAGATTCCAATTGGCAAAGAAGACGATTATGAAGGTTCAATTGATCTAGTTACTATGGAAGCAGTCGTCTATGATGACGAATTAGGAATTGAGTATGAAAGAACTGATATTCCTGAAGATTTAGAAGAGCGAGCTAATGAATACCGCGAACTATTAATTGAGAAATTATCTGATGTTGATGAAGAGATTATGATGAAGTATCTAGAAGATGAAGAGATTACTGTTAAAGAGATTAAAAATGCTGTTAGAAAAGGTACCATTGCAAATGAGTTTACTCCAGTTCTTTGTGGAACAGCTCTACAGAATAAAGGAGTACAACCTTTATTAGATGCAGTTGTAGAATACTTACCTGCACCAGTAGATATTCCACCAGTAGAAGGAATTGATCCAGAGACTGAAGAAGAGATTACAAGACCTGCTGCTGATGATGCTCCATTCTCTGCATTAGCCTTTAAGATAATGAGTGATCCATATGTAGGTAAATTGGCTTTCTTTAGAGTCTATTCTGGAATTTTAGAATCTGGATCTTATGTTTATAATTCAACTAAGGATGAGACTGAAAGAGTAGGACGAATTGTTCAGATGCATGCTAATACTCGTGAAGATAGAGAAGAAGTATATGCAGGAGACTTAGCAGCAGCAGTTGGTCTTAAGAATACTGCTACAGGAGATACTCTATGTACAGAAGACGATCCAGTTATTTTAGAATCAATGGAGTTTCCTGAAACAGTAATTGATGTTGCTATTGAACCTAAGACTCAGGCTGATAGCGATAAATTAGGTGAAGCGCTGCAGAAGTTAGCTGAAGAGGATCCTACATTTAATGTACGGACTGATGAAGAGACTGGTCAAACAATAATTTCTGGAATGGGTGAGTTACACTTAGAGGTTATTATTGATCGTTTGACGAGAGAATTCAATGTAGAAGCTAATATTGGAGAGCCTCAAGTTGCTTATCGTGAGACTATTACTAGAAAAGCAGAAGTTGAGGGTAAGTTTATCCGACAGTCTGGTGGTCGTGGACAGTATGGTCACGTAATTCTTGAGGTAGAGCCACAAGAATCAGGCGAAGGATTTGAATTTGAAGATAATATTGTTGGTGGAGTTGTGCCAAGAGATTATATTAGTTCAGTTGAAGAAGGAGCAGAAGAGGCTTTAGAAAATGGTGTTTTAGCTGGTTACCCAGTTGTTGATGTTAAAGTTAGCCTTGAAGATGGTTCGCACCACGAAGTTGACTCTTCTGAAATGGCATTTAAAATAGCTGGTTCCATGGCAATTAGAGAGAATGCTCATAAATTAAATCCAGTCTTATTAGAACCAGTTATGAAAGTTGAAGTTACAACTCCTGAAGAATATATGGGAGATGTAATTGGTGATCTTAATAGTCGCCGCGGTCAAGTAGAAGGGATGGAACAGAGAGGAAATGCTAAAATCATTGGTGCTTATGTTCCATTATCAGAGATGTTTGGTTATGCAACTGACCTGCGTTCAAACACACAGGGTCGTGCTCAGTATGTAATGCAGATGGATCATTATGAAGAAGTTCCGAAGAATATTGCTAAAGAAATTATTGAAGAAGAAAAATAAATTAAGTTAAAAATTCAAATTGGGGGTAAAAAAAGATGGCAAAAGAAAAGTTTGAAAGAACGAAACCACATATTAATATTGGAACAATTGGACACGTAGACCATGGTAAGACAACAACAACAGCAGCAATTACGAAGGTATTGGCTCAGGATGAGAATAGTGTTGCGAACTTTGAAGATATTGA
>JAWOFC010000235.1:0-2914 GCA_046482455.1 Halanaerobacter sp.
AAAATATTAAAATTTATTGCAGACCCTCAAAGGGTCTTTTTTTATTTTTTTGCTTTTAATTTCAAACTAAGATTTGATTATTGAGAGTTAAAGAAAGGTTAGACCATTTTGGTTTTTTTGCAGGGTATTTAGTTTTTATATAGAAATATCATTATAAATATACTATACATTATTCTCTATATTCATACATAAGATTAATATTTTATAGCTAGTATGAATATAGATTAATTAATGATTTATGTGGAGGAGGTCTAAAATTGAATTATTATATTTATGCAACTGATCATGCGATTAAGCGTTATCAGCAGCGCCAAAAGTCTATTAGTCGTCAAAAGGCTATTCATAATATAGTAGAAGGGGTTAAGAGAAGCAGATTGATTGGTTTTGCAAAGGGGAAGCGAGAAGTGCGCGAACATCGGGGGGTAATATTTGTTTGTGAATTAGACGGGCGCAAAATGAATGTAATTACTGTTTTAAATAGTAAAGCAGAGCTGAGATTCTTAGATGATGATGAGAAGAAAGAGTACTGCTTTAATGAATAATGATAGTTATTAATACTTTAGAATTTCACCTTAAGAAGGGGTTGTTTACGTTGTTAAATGAAAAACTACTAAAAATAAACGAGTACTGAATAAGATAATAAAATTCAAAATTATATAGCAGTTTCTTATAAGCAGGCTAATCGAGGAGATTAGCCTTATATATTTTTTTGCAATAAATATGATTCAAATAAGAGAATAGTTTTCTTGTTAAAAGATAGATCTTATTATATAATTATTAACGCTAGATTATTTTTCAATTGTCAAACAGGAGGCTAAATATGAATTTAAAGGAAGTATTAAATCAAAAACAAGAAGAAGCAGTTAAGACGACTGAGGGTCCAGTCTTGGTTTTGGCTGGAGCAGGAAGTGGTAAGACTAGAACCTTAACTTATCGTGTAGCTTATTTAATCGACCAAGGAGTAAGCCCTTATAATATATTAACCCTAACCTTTACTAATAAAGCGGCAGAAGATATGACAGGAAAGGTGGAAAATCTAATTGGAGAGCTGCCGGGCGATCTCTGGTTAGGTACCTTTCATGGTGTCTGTGTTAGAATTTTAAGTCGCCATCTTGAAGAGTTGGGTTATGATAGTAATTTTGTAATCTATGATCGTACAGAGAGTGAAAGCTTAGTTGAAGATATCATCTTAAGCTTTAATTTAGATAAAGAGAAGTATGAGGTGGCTAAAGTCTATGCTATGATTAATAAGGCTAAACGGAAATTATGGTCTAAAGAGGACTTTTTAGACCATTACCAAGAAGATGAAGAGGGAGACTTTTATCAAAATATTGCTGATATCTATCTTAAATATAATGAAGTTCTAAAAGATAATAATGCCTTTGATTTTAATGACCTCTTAGGTAAGACAATTGAATTATTTACGGATAATCCAGATATTTTAAGTGATTATCAGACACGTTTTGAATATATTTTAATCGATGAATACCAGGATACTTCGCCAGCTCAGTACCGTTTGGCCCGTTTATTAGCCCAGAAACATAATAATATCTTTGCAGTTGGGGATGATTACCAGAGTATCTATAAATTTCGCGGTGCAGATATGGAGAATATCCTTAACTTTAATCAAGATTTTGAAGATGCAACTGTAATTAAATTAGAGCAGAATTATCGCTGTAAAGAGAATATTATCCAAGCTTCCAATGCTGTAATTGCTAATAATTATAGTCAGTTTGAAAAAGAGGCTTGGACAGCTCGCAATAGCGGTGATCCAGTGATAATCTGTGAAGCAGAAGATGAATATAGTGAAGCACAGTATATAGTGCGTGAGATAGAGAACTTAGTTAAATTCGGTCAGTATAGTTACAATGATGTAGCAATTTTATATCGTTCTAATCACCAATCGCGGGTATTAGAGGATGAATTTATTAGAAATCAGATTCCTTATCATATTGTAGGTGGTCTTGGCTTTTATGACCGTAAAGAGATTAAAGATATTATTAGTTATCTCAAGGTAGCAATCAATCCTCAGGATACGATTGCTCTTAAACGCATAGTAAGCACTCCTAAAAGAGGGTTAGGGCCAAAGACGATTGAGAAGATGATTACTTATGCACAAGAACATGTACCTGAGTTTAATCTATTGACCTTGAGTGAAGAAGATGAAGAGTCTTTAGGGTTATTTGATGTTATGGAAGATCCTACTCAAGTAGATGGGATTGGGAACAAGACAGCTCGCGAGATTAAAATGTTTCATGATGAGATTGAAGAATTCATCACTCTTGCTGACTCTGATTTGGCTTTGCATGAACAAGTAGATAGAATTTTAAAGAAGAGCGGCTATTGGGCTATGTTAGAGCTTGATGATTCTGAAATGGCGAGAAAGCGTAAGGAGAATTTAACTGAGTTTTTAAGTTTGAGTAGAAATTACTATGAGAAAGATAGGAGTAGAGACTTAGAGGATTTTTTAAGGGATCTGCGTCTCTTATCAGACCAAGATGATTTAGAAGAGGCTAATCAAGTTAAGATGATGACAGTCCATGCAGCTAAAGGGTTGGAGTTTGAAGCTGTATTTGTAGCTGGAGTAGAAGAAGAGATCTTTCCTCATTATCGCAATCTGATCAGTGGGGACTTAGAGGATATTGAAGAAGAGAGGCGGCTTTTTTATGTAGCTATGACAAGGGCTAGTGACCGCCTGTTCTTAACTTATTCTAAACAGCGTAAGAAGTTTGGTGAGATTAAAGAGATGATGGGCTCGCGCTTTTTAGATGAGATTCCAATTGAGTGTGTAATAGAGAAGATTCATGATGGGATTAGGTATAAATGAAGCAGTGATGAGTAAAAACAGTAATCAGTAATGAGTAAAAGCAGTAATCAGTAATGAGTAAAAGCAGAAGAACAGCTGTGGGCTATG
>JAWOFC010000268.1:0-5578 GCA_046482455.1 Halanaerobacter sp.
AATCCTTCATCCATTGCAATTGGAGAGATTAATTCTGCATCCATCTCAATATTATCTCCTGGCATTACCATCTCTACATCCTCTGGTAAGTTAATTGTTCCTGTTACATCTGTTGTTCTAAAATAAAACTGCGGCTTATATCCATCAAAGAATGGCGTATGTCGTCCACCCTCATCTTTGCCTAATACATAAACTTCAGCTTTGAACTTAGTATGAGGTGTGATTGAACCTGGCTCTGCTAGTACTTGACCTCTCTCTATATCTTCTTTATCAATACCTCTTAATAATGCTCCTACATTATCTCCTGCTTGCGACTCTTCCATCTCTTTTCTAAACATCTCTAATCCTGTAACTACTGTCTCTTCTGTCTCTTTAATTCCTACTAACTCTACTTCATCTCCTACATGTACTACTCCTGTCTCTACTCTACCTGTAGCTACTGTTCCACGTCCTGTAATACTGAATACATCTTCTACAGGCATTAAGAACTCTTTATCTGTATCTCTCTCTGGAGTTGGAATATAATCATCAATTGCATCCATTAAGTCCAGAATCTTTTCGCCCCATTCGCTATCCGGCTCTTCTAGTGCCTTTAGGGCTGAGCCTACAATTACTGGTGCTTCATCTCCAGCAAATTCATACTCATTTAATAAGTCTCTTACTTCCATCTCTACTAATTCGATTAATTCTTCATCTTCTACCATATCTGCTTTGTTTAAAAAGACTACAATCTTCGGTACTCCTACCTGACGGGCTAATAGTAAGTGCTCTCTTGTCTGCGGCATTGGACCATCTGCTGCAGAAACTACTAATAATGACCCATCCATCTGTGCTGCTCCAGTGATCATATTCTTAACATAGTCTGCGTGACCTGGGCAGTCTACGTGAGCATAGTGTCTATTCTCTGTCTCATACTCTACGTGAGATGTTGCAATTGTAATACCTCTCTCCTTCTCTTCTGGAGCATTATCAATATCTTCAAAGTTCGCAACACTATTCTCATCCTGAGCCAATACCTTCGTAATTGCTGCTGTTGTTGTTGTCTTACCATGGTCTACGTGTCCAATTGTTCCAATGTTAATATGTGGTTTCGTTCTTTCAAACTTTTCTTTTGCCATCTTTTCCCCTCCTGAAATATGTAGTAATTTACATTGATTTTCCATCTATATTATTTATTATAAATAAGTTACTAGTATAAATCAAAGTAATTTTCGACTTTTTAGACTTAGATAATCTGGAGCCCACAACCGGATTTGAACCGGTGACCTCATCCTTACCATGGATGTGCTCTACCACCTGAGCTATGTGGGCCAAATTTATAACAAAGAATAGACTAGGCGATTAAATTCCAGCCCCTAGCCTATAATTATTATATTTAATTCAAATATCTTCTAAACAACAATCATATTATATAATTTTTACTTTTAGAGGTCAAGAATAAAATCAAATATTCTCCTCTTCTAACAGCTTTTCTAATTTCTTCTTCACCCGCTGTAAGGCATTATCAACTGATTTAACATGCCGGTCTAAACTATCAGCAATCTCTTGATAACTTCTTCCTTTAAGATATTGATCTAAAACCTTTAATTCTAATTCACTGAGTATATCTTTAATATTGGTCTCTAAGATAGAATAGACTTCATCACCCACTACCAATTGTTCTGGATCATTCAATGTACTCCCCTCTAATACATCTAATAAAGTGCGCTTAGAATCAGCATAAAAGATTGGTTTATCTAAAGAAATATAAGAGTTTAACGGTTGATGCTTTTGACGGGTAGCAGTCTTAATTGCCGTAATAATCTGCCTTGTGATACACAACTCTGCAAATGAAAAGAAAGAAGCCAATTCTTCTTTTTTATAATCTCTAATTGCTTTATATAAACCAATCATCCCTTCTTGTATAATATCATCATTGTCTGCACCAATTAAAAAATATGATTTAGAACGAGCTTTAACGAAATTTTTGTACTTCTTAATTAAATATTCGATTGCTAGTGCATTACCCTGCTGAGCCAGATCAACTACTTCATCGTCTGTCATATCTCTATACTCGTTGTATTCACTTAACTTAGCTTTCAATCATAATCCCTCCACCTTGTGGGACTTTGAATTTCTTCTTCATTATAACTTATATAATTCTTATACGTCAAGAAATAAAATCCAGTAACTTTTTCCTGTCAGCTAATTATGCTGTGGATTAACTTTTATAATCTTATTAATTGGCGGATATATATCTTCAGAAATTAATTCATCCTCTATTATTTTAGAATCAGATTTAATTACTCTCCTTGTTCTAACCTTATAACCTACTTTACTCTTTTGCACTACCTCTTTATTGCCCTGCTCTAAATCAGAATCAGACTTTTCAATCACTTCCGGGTCTATAGTCTGCGGCGCAGAAGTAACTACTTTTACATCAATTCCCGGATCTTTACCCAACAGAGTAATTGTTAATTGCTTATCAACTACCTTCGCCATAATCATAATTGGATGAGAAAAGTTATTCTTAAATTTAAAGTCTATCAGATCATAATAAACAGTTGCTCCTCGTCCTAGAGGAACATAAGTAACGGGACGAGAATGATTTTTGCGCTCTATTATCTCCAAGCCAGCAAATAGAACTGAATTATATAAGGTAGAAGAAACTTGACAGACTCCTCCTCCCACTCCAGTCACATATTCATTATTAACTATTTCAGCTGACTCTTTAAAGCCTCGTTCTTTAGTGCGCGGACCTACAACCTGATTAAAAGAAAAAGAGTCTCCTGCTTTAATAACTCGCCCATCTATCTTTTGGGCTGCTAACTTTATATTTGAGCTACGTTCTTTATCTGAATTCTTAAAGTAAGTGGTATGAGTAGCAAGTACACTACGTAAATTATATTTTTTTATCTTTATTCCATAAGCTTCTACTTCCGACGGTATTAATAAGTTTACCAAAACTAATAAAGATAGTAAAACTAATAATTTAATCTTCATCTTTACCCCTCTTCATTTCTCTGCCGCAGAGATTCATAAATTAAAATCCCTGCTGCTACTGAAGCATTTAAAGATTCTATTTGACCCTCCATTGGCATCTTAATTAAAAAATCACACTTTTCTTTAACTAACCTTCTCATACCTGAACCCTCATTGCCAATTACTAATCCCAATGAACCAGTTAAATCAGCCTTATAACAACTCTGCTCCGCCTCCAAATCAGCTCCTGCAATCCAAAAGCCTTCTTCTTTTAATCTATCAATAGTGCGAGCTAGATTAGTTACTTGAGCAACAGGCAGATATTCAACTGCTCCAGCTGAACTCTTAACTACTATTGGAGTATACCCTACTGCACGTCGTTTAGGAATAATTATCCCATCTACACCAGCAGCTTCAGCAGTCCTTAAAATGGAACCAAAATTATGAGGATCTTGAATCTCATCAAGTAAGATAAAGAAAGGAGCAGCAGAATTCTCCTTAACTTGAGCTATTAAATCATCTAAATTAAGATATTCTAAACTCTGTGCAAGAGCAATTACACCTTGATGGGCATGTGACTTCGCTAAGCCGTCCAACTCCTCTTTTGTTGTTTCCTTAATTGGAATATTCTTTTTATGGGCCAAATTATATATTTTATCAATCACCTTTCCTTGAGCTGACTTCAAAATAAAGACCTCTTCTACTCTTCTCTTACCTTTTAATACTTCAATAACTGGATTACGTCCTTCTACTTTAGCCATCTAATCCCCCGCTTATACTTTATAAATTTAAAACTTCTCTAACTATATTATACTAAATATTTCAAAAAAACAAAACCAATTCTTTTTTTACCGTCACGTATATTAGTCTAAAAACTTATCCTTCATTTCAGATTGGCGACCACAACTTAATTGCCCTTCCTTACATTCACCATAGACACAAGAAGGTAATGCATTGTTATATAAAATATCAGATAATTCCCGTAATTTTAATAATTTCTTAGTTGCCAACTCTCTAATCTCCCACTGCGCATTAAAGCAGATCCTTTCTGAGAGCATCTCATTGTCAATACGAGCATTAGTAGAGATGATTAATTTGATTTGATCACAGTTCAATAAAAAGACTAGGGCTTTATCTAAACCATACTCTTCGTAAATATAAGATCTAAACTCTTTAATTTTAGCAGCTAGCTCTACAAAATCAGACTCAAATTCAGTATCTACAATCGTCGGTGGTACTAGTACGGGACGTTCTTTTAAAATCAGATTCAATAATTCTTCACGGTGATTTTGGGAGAGCCGATGTCTAATCTGTTGATGATAAGTTACTAGACTGCAGATCATAGCAAAAGTAGTCCGCGCTTGTTCAGCTATACTCTCATGTCCATAGCCCAAAACTTTCTTTGCTAGCCCTTCTGCTTTCTCTTGAGCTTTATCCCCCCATGAAGCTAACTTTTCACTCGGTGCTTGGGCTGAAGTACTAGTTGCTGCTCCTAAACCTACTTTTAGATCCAAGTCATCAAAACTATCCAATAAGATCATATCTTCTTCTGGGCTTAGTTGGGCTAAATCAGATTGATATAACTTGTAGATTAACTCTGCATCAGAGCTGCTCTTAAAATCTGTAGGTAATAAATTGACTACAGCATCTGGTAAGCGCGCAAGCAGCTCTTCTCTCAATTCTTTAAACAGAGCAGCATATTTTTCTTCAAATAACAGGGAACAAAAATTATATAACTTATTCCCAGTCATTGCAACTGAAATATTAGTCTTTGTAGCCAAAGGTAAAATATAGCGTGCATCTTCGATGGGAATCCCATATTTATAATGTTCAAGTTGAGGACGACCTTTAAATTCTCCTTCTTTTAGCTCTGACATATCTTCATATAATTGAAAGGCTTGATCAACTAAATTCTGTGCTCTATGCTTATCATCCTCAGCTAAATCTGGTAGTTGATAGGCATCTTCAGCTAAAGAAACATAGCGTTGGCTCTGCTGTACATAAGAATCTTTTAACTCACATAATAGAGTACTCTGGGCTCTATTAATGCCTTCTAGCACAAAGGAGATATTAACTGTCTTCAATGCTTCCTCTAAACTATTTCGCTCTAAATTATCGATATTATTATCCTCTATCCACTCTACTACTTTTTCTAATCCTGTCTGCTCAAAATTACTAATTTCCATAGTTAAATCCTCCAGTTTAATTTAGCTCAATCTCAGCTTGGTCTAGTATTTCTTTTATTATTTTCAATAGTTCTGAAAGCCGCTTCTTCTCTTCTTTTAAATATAAATAACCTAGCAATGCTTCAAAGCCAGTACTATAACAGTAATCACTAGGATCAGCATTGCTGGGGATATTCTTTTGGCAATTTCTACCACGGCGCACAATACTCTCTTCTTCTTGACTGAGTTCGTCTCTAATCTCTTCTAATAACTTTGCTTGGGCACTAGCATTTACATATTTTACTGCACCTTCATGTAAAGCTTGGCCCTTACCTACCTCTCTAGCTAAAACTAAATTACGGATAAATAGTTCATAAACCCCATCGCCAATATAGGCCATCACCTCTGGCGATAGTAACTTAGGACGATCAGGCAACTCAATTAACTCATCT
>JAWOFC010000272.1:0-2838 GCA_046482455.1 Halanaerobacter sp.
ATCTTCTTCATCCACTGGTCTTTTGTCTCCTTGTCAACTCCATTATACAAGACTTTATCGACTACTTCTCCAGCTGCCTTTTGAGATAATGTAAGCTTTTGCTCAGGATTCTTTTTAACCTCTTCTTCCACTAGTCTTAATATTTCTTCTTTATTATTCACTTCCTTCTCCCAGCCTGCACTACTTGATAATTTCATTCTTCTTCAGCCCCCTTTAATTTATACTAAGATGCTTTCTCTAATTTTATTATACCATATTCCACCTAAAGTTTAAATTTACTTTTTCTCCATTTCTTTTATTTTCTCTGTATTTAGACTATAATATTAATAATAATCTATATTTCTCTGCTATTAAAAACAGGAGATTAAATATTATTATAGAAAGTTAAGATTAACTTAACTAAAAAAAGGGGGCAAAAAATATAATGATCTGGCGCGATAGTTTAAAAATAGGAGTTAAAACTATTGATGAGCAGCATCAAGAACTATTTAAAAGATTTAATAATTTTATACAAGTAGTCAGAAGTGATGATTATTCTCAAAAAGAAAAGAAAGAAAAAATTTCTGACACTCTTTCTTTCTTAGCTGACTATGTTGTAACCCATTTTGATTCTGAAGAAGCAATTCAGAAAAAGTACAATTATCCTAATCATGAAGAGCATCACCAAGCCCATGAAGCTTTTAAGGCTAAAATTGCTAATTTTGAAGACCGTTTTGAAAAAGAGGAGTATAATGAAGATTTCGTACAGGAATTTAGCGGTCAAATTTTAACTTGGTTAATTAATCATGTAGCAGCTGAAGACCAAAAAATTGCAGAGCATATAGGGAGGCAGGATTATGAATAAAGAAGATTATGTCCAATCAGTCTTTCCTGCTGTAAAGAGAGTCTTCAATAGTATGTTTCAAAAGGATGTCCAGAGAGATACAGTAGAATATGCCAAAGAAGTTACAACTGATAAAGTAACTATCTCTATTGGAGTAACCGGGGAACTGCAGGGTAGTATTTTATTTAGTTTTCCAAAAGATTTATCACTGAATTTAGTAGAAGAGATGTCAATGATGGAAGTAGATGAGCTAGATACTTTTGTTATTTCAGCAGTCGGAGAATTAGCTAATATTATCAGCGGACATACAGCAACTGCATTAAATGAGCAAGGTTATCACTGTGATATTGCACCACCGCAGGTAATTAAAGGAGAGAGCAAGGTTGTTTCGGTAGACAAAAAAGAGAATATTTTAATGGCAGTTAAGACTGCAGAATATGACTTTAAGATCAATATCTCTCTCCAAGAGAGTTGAATTATCTAAAGGTGAAAGCAAGCTCTATCTTTTTATTTTTTCTTATTTATGGTATAATTATTTTCAAATATAGAAAAATTAAAGTATTAGCTATTAATTTAGGAGGCTAAAAAAATGTTTTTTGAAAAGATAAAATCAGAAGGGCTTGCCCACTTTTCTTATATGATAGGAGATAAAAATGAAGCTGCTGTCATAGACCCCAGGCGCGATATTGCTCAATATTTAGCTATTGCCCAACAAGAAGGAGTTCAGATTAAATATATCTTAGAAACACACCGCAATGAGGATTTTATCATTGGCTCTAAGCCCCTAGCATCTGTAACAGGTGCTGATATTTTTCATGCTGATACCGAGCTTGATTATCAGTATGGTAAGGATGTAGAAGATGGTGCTAAGTATAAGATTGGCAGGTTACAGTTAGAAGCTATACATACCCCAGGACATACTAAAGGATCTCATTCTTATCTCTTATCTGATTATGATAATCAGCCGTGGATGATCTTTACCGGTGATATACTATTTGCAGGTGATACCGGCCGCATAGACTTTTATGGAGCAGAAGAACTACCTGAAATAGCAGGCATGCTCTATGATTCATTATATAATAAGATCATGCCCTTAGGTGCTGGAGTAATCATCTGTCCTGCTCATGGTGCAGGATCTGTCTGCGGCAGTCAGATAGCAGATAAAGAGTTTACTACCATTGGTATCGAAAAGAAGAGTAATCCGTATCTGCAGTATGAGAATAAGGAAGACTTTGTAGCTGAAGTGGGAGAAATTGAAGCAAAACCAGCCTATTTTGAAGATATGGAAGCTGCTAATTTAACCCCTCCTGCCAGCACAGAACTTCCCTTTATAGATGCCTTAAATCCAACTGAATTTGAAGAAAAAGCAGCTCAAGAGGATACAATTGTGGTTGATATCCGCAGCGAAACTGATTATGCTACTGCTCATTTAGCAGATTCACTCTATTTATGGGAGAATATATTAGCCAGCTTTATAGGTTGGTTAGTAGAGACTGATAAGAAGATATTACTTATCAATGACGGCGACTATCCCCAAGAAGCAGTCAGAACTCTTTATCGCATGGGTTATGAAAATCTCAGCGGCTATCTCTCGCGAGGAATTTTAAGTTGGAACATGACAGGCAAAGAAGTTAAAACGACTTCTACCCTAAAAGTCACTGAACTCTGTGCTATTCTAGACTCCAGCAAGAAAGATGACTATACTCTACTTGATATACGTAAAGAAGAAGAGAAGGAAGAAGAAGGTTATATCACAGGGGCCAAAGAAATTCCTCTGACCGAACTTGAAGCTAACCTAGCAGAGTACACAGATAGTCTTAAACAAGATAGACCAATCTATATCTTCTGCGGTTCAGGAATGAGATCAATGACTGCAGCTAGCCTACTTGAAGGCAAGATAGACTCTGAAGTTGTGGTCGCCCTCGGCGGTTTAAATGCCTGGTCTTCTACTACTTGTCCACTTGAATAATTAAAAAAATTATGATGCAAAAAATTTGGGAAGGAGTACCTATATA
>JAWOFC010000283.1:0-4436 GCA_046482455.1 Halanaerobacter sp.
ATACTTTATTTCTAGTTTTAGATTAAAGGTTAGAGATATAAGCCCCAGCTAAATTAAGAGATTAATTAAAAAAGTACAAAAAACAACCACTAGACTTAACTGCCAATCAAATATTAAACTACAGATTAATGACACTCCAATTATAAAAAGAGTTCCTAAGCGTCCTAAATAATTAATAAAGTTATCTTTACTTATATATTTTTCCCGATAATAGTCAATATAATCATCAACTGTTTGAATAAATAAAATAATTAATAAAGCAAATAAAAATTGCCGTCTATCTAAGAGAAAAAAACCCATTACTAAAAGTAGACTTAGTTCTTGATAGACCTTTAATCCCCATGAAGACTTTACATCAACTCCCATTCCCACAATATAACTAGCCCACAATAGTGAAATTGATAATTTATAATCACATAAGAGAGCAAAACTAAAGAGCAGTAAAGAATAAGGAAGAATCTTACGCTTTAATTTTACTGCTAGAGAATAACGCTCATTTAATCTATCAATCTCCTGGTCTAGATAATCATCCATTAATTTAACTACTAAACCAGTTAAGAAAACAGCAAGGCTGGTCTTTACTATTTTAACCACCCCCTGTTGTTTTTAGTTGACAGTTTACAGTTGACAGTTTACAGTTGACACGTTTTTTTGGTTTTCACGGAGGATCTTGACAAAGACCCGCAGGTACAGTTAAAGTCAAAAGCATACAATCAAAAACTACAATATATTTAAAGCAATTTACAGTTGATAGCACGTTACTACTTTCATTATATGTTAGCTAATAAACAAAGATGTTCTATTTCCAAAATGAAAAATCAGCTGCTAATTACTCACAGCTGATTTAAAGACTCTATTATATTTCAGTGAACCTCTCCGACCAAATTATACATTAGATGGCGGAAATTGATTATTAATTAAGAATTAGAACAGTATTTTTCGCATAACATCAGGACCTCTTCATTTGAAGAAAAGATTTCAGATCTTAATATTTTATTTATTAATTGATGATCATTACAGAGCTCAAACCTACAGCAGACATCACAGATATAACCATCTACAATCTGACAATAAATATACTCTTCATGCTCACCATCAGAACATGAACAGGCACAGCATTCTAAATCGAGATCTTTTTTAACGGGACTAACTTCTTTTTGCTCCATCTTATTAATTAATTGGGCTACCTGCTCATTTATTTTAACCATTCTTTAACCCCCTGATGATTATATTTACTTAATCTCACTTTTCACCTCAGCAACTAAATCTTCAAACTCATAATCTGCTGGATTAAACCACTTTATTTTATCATCTCTTTTGAACCAATTCAACTGCCGCTTGGCAAAATGGCGGGTATCACGTTTAATTAATCTAATTGCTTCTTCTAGATCATATTCTCCTTTGAAATGGTTAATTAACTGCTTATATCCTAACGCCTGCATGGAAGTCAGTTCCAGATCATATCCTTGTTGATAAAGCTCTCTAACCTCTTCAATTAATCCTGCTTCAATCATCTTATCTACTCGGTTGTTGATTCTTTCATATAACTTTTCTCGCTCCCGCTTCAACCCAATTTTAACTGCGTTATAACGTGGGGGACGTTCTTTTGCTTTCTCTTTAAAATGAGTTGTCGTCTTACCGGTCTTACGATAGACCTCAATCCCTCTAATTACTCTCCGTAGATCATTAGGATGTAACTTATCCGCTAATTTAGGATCGATCTCCTTTAGTTTATCATGTACATGCTCTGTTCCTTTCTCTTCTGCTTCTGCTTCTAATCTATCTCTTAACTCCCAATCAGTCTCCATATCCGGAAAGATAAACCCTTGAATTACTGCTTTAACATATAATCCAGTTCCTCCTACCAACATCGGAAGCTTACCCCGCTCATCAATGGCAGGAATTAATTCATCAACTTCTGTTTGAAAATCTGCAACACTAAACTCCTCATCAGGCTCAATACAATCAATTAGATGATGGGGGACTCGTTCTCTCTCTTTATGAGATGCCTTAGCTGTTCCAATATCCATACCCTTATAAATCTGCATTGAGTCTGCAGAAATAATTTCTCCATCTAAATCCTGGGCCAAACGCAGTGAAAGCTTAGTCTTACCTACTGCAGTTGGACCTACTATAGCAAGGATTCTCTCACGCACCGTATCAACTCCTTTATAGCCATGAGCTATGAGTCTTCAGCTTTCAGCTCATTTGAAATATAAAATCAAGTTTAAAGCTTATTAATATAATCTTTTTAATTCTTGAACCTTGATTTAACTGGTAGCTATGATTTTAAATTTTTTAGCTGACAGATAATCTCTGACCGCTAATTGCTAATTAAAGTATAGCTCATTAAGTAAGGATTATCAACACCTAGCCAAAAAACATTCTAATCCCTTTGAAACTTATCAGCTAACTCATCTGTAGTTAATTTTAACATCACAGGACGCCCATGAGGACAGTTTGTAATCCCATACTCTTCCATATCACTCAGTAGTTTATTCATTTCCTGCTGGGATAGCTTATCCCCAGCTTTAACAGACATCCTACAAGCAATCATATCGATAAAGTCCTCTACCAGTTCATGCTCTTCACTAATCTCTTCTGTGAGTAGTTTTTCAATACTATCTAAGATCAACTGCTGATTATCTAAATTATATAACTTTGCTGGTACACCTTGCACCACATAAGTCCCGCCGCCAAACTCTTCAATTTCAAAGCCTAACTCGGCTAATTTATCCTCTTTTTCTCTTAACAGTTCTCTTTCTTGATGGGTTAAATCTAACTTTAAGGGCACTAATAGCTCTTGTACATTAACATCTTCATCCTTAAAATTAGCTAATAGTTTCTCATAATTAATTCGCTCATGTAAGGCATGTTGGTCAATTAAACACATCCCATCTAAACTCTGGGCTACAATATAAGTCTGATGAATCTGTCCTAGCGGTATTAAATTTAACTCTTCTCCATACTCTCCAACTGCCTCTTCTGCTTTTTCACTCAAGGCGGATTTATCTGCCCCATCTTCGTTTTCTTCAGGTACTTCTCCCCCGTAAAGAGTCTCTATTTTTTTGGCCCGTTCTTCTTTACTCTCAGACTTCTTCTGGTGCTTCTTTTGAGACTGTGAACTTCTCTGGGCTCCTTTTGAATCTTTTTTTTCTTTCTTCTTAGTTTGAGCTAGATCATCTTTCTTCGCTCCCTTAAATTGAAGCTCTGATTGAACACCATCTGTAGTCTCTTCTTCATCCTTATTCTGCTTTCCTTGCTGGGATTTATCCTTTTTTAATTCTATCTCTGGTACTAAATCACTCTCTTCTAAAGCCTGACTAACTCCATCTTCAACTAAATTATAGACTACATTGCCCCGACTAAATTTAGCTTCTAATTTAGTAGGATGGACATTTACATCTACTAAAATAGGATTTAAGTTCAGCTTCAAAGCTGCAATCGGATATTTATTGACCTTTAAGAGAGTCTGATAGGCTTCATATAAGGCTTTACCCATTAAGTTACTCTTAATAAATCTGCCATTAACAAAAAAGGACTGATGCTTACGAGAGGTTCTATTAATTGTAGGTTTAGAGACATATCCACTCAACTTCATATACTGCTCTTCATACTCCACTTCTATCATACTCTTAGCTACTTTGCGTCCATAAATATTAAATATTACATCTAAGAGCTTATTACTACCGCTCGTCTCTAAGATATTTCTCCCATTATGGTCTAGGGAAAAACTAATCTCTGGATAGGCTAGACTGAGACGATTAATAATATTACTAATATGGCCTATTTCAGTTGAAGTCTGCTTTAAATACTTATAGCGCACAGGAGTATTAAAGAATAGGTCTTTAACTCTAATATTAGTCCCCTTACGACAGCCGCAGCTCTCTTCTTCTTCCACCTCACCACCTACTACTTTTAATTTAGTCCCTTTCAAATCATCTTCTGCCCTTGTTATGAGTTCCACCTTAGATACCGCAGCAATACTAGGCAGCGCCTCACCTCTAAACCCTAAAGTTCTGAGAGCAAAAAGATCATTCGCCTTCTTTATCTTACTTGTAGCATGACGTTTAAAGGCTAATTTAGCATCCTCAGCACTCATTCCCTCTCCATTATCAATTACCTGTATCTCTTTTTTTCCACCGTCTTTAACCTTAACTTTAATCTCCTTACTGCCAGCATCAATAGCATTCTCCACTAACTCTTTAACTACAGAAGCAGGCCGCTCGACTACTTCTCCTGCAGCTATTTTATTACTAACTTCTTCCGGCAGTTGAATTATCTCTCCCATCTAATCCCTCCTTGTTTAGCTATCAGTCGTCAGCCTTGAGCTTTGAGCTATTCAAAATCAAAACCTACAAACACAAAAAATAATTACTTTCTAGCTCACAGCTCATGCTTCAAAACTCACAGCTCTTTTGACTTTATGTTTTAGC
>JAWOFC010000302.1:0-3599 GCA_046482455.1 Halanaerobacter sp.
ATTTATTGCTTAATTGCTGTTTTTATCTTATTTTTTAGCTGACTGCTGACGACTGACAGCTGATAGCTATTTAAGCCCCTCCGTGTAACCCCATTCGCTCTACTTTTAGCTAGTGAAGTGCGTAATCTATATGCTTAGCTTTTTTAGCTGACTGCTGAAAGTTGATAGTTGATAGCTAATTATGCCCTCCGGGGCTTAAAAACCAAAGCCCCTCCGTGTAGCCCTATTCGCTCTACTTAGAGCATATTAACTGCGCAGTCTATATGCTCAGCTTTTTGCTAATTGTTTGATTGACTCCAAAAGCTTCTCAACTTCCTCTACAGTATTAAAGTAACTAAGACTAACCCGTACTGTTCCTGTCTCATAAGTCCCAATACTTTGATGGGCCAAAGGAGCACAGTGAATTCCTGTCCGGACTGCAATCCCGTATTCATTATTTAGCAGCTGCCCTATCGCAGCAGAGTCAATCTCTGCAGCTCTAAAGGAGATAACACCTACACTCCTTTGACTAATCTCTGAACTTAGCACTTCTATTCCAGGAATTTCAGCCAGACCTGTCTTTAATTTATCCAATAGCTCTTCTTCATATTCTCTAATCTCTTCTAAACCCTGCTCTTTTATAAAGTCCACACCTGCTCCTAAACCTGCAATTCCGGCTGTATTCATAGTTCCGCTCTCATACTTATCAGGATAGAGGTCAGGATTTAATCTATCTTTAGAGCTACCGCCCGTTCCTCCTTCTAAGAGCGGAGCAAAATCCAAAGCAGAGTTAAAGTAAAATCCGCCTACGCCCTGCGGACCAAAAAGTGATTTATGTCCAGTGAAGACTAAAAAATCTGCTTGTAACTCTTCTATATCGATCGGAATAACTCCCGCCGTCTGGGCTGCATCGACTAAAAAGGCTGCCTCTTGATCGGCTAAGACTGCTCCTACCTCTGCAATTGGCAGGATACTCCCGGTCACATTAGAGGCATGGGTTAGAGCCACTAGTTTAGTCTGCGGCTTTAAAGCAGCTTTAATATTCGCTATAAACTCCTCTGCTCCTACTTCAGTATCGACTACAGTTAAACTAATAAGCCCCTCTTCTGCTAGGCGATTCAAGGGACGATAAATAGCATTATGCTCTAAACTGCTAATAATCACATGATCTCCTTCTTCTAAGAAGCCTTTAAAGATTAGATTACTAGCTTCAGTAGCATTCTTAGTAAAAGCAAGTTGGCTGCTATCTTTTATATTAAAAAAAGCGGCTAATTTCTTGCGCACCTTAAAGATAACCCGACTAGCATCTAGAGCAATCTTATGGCTCCCGCGGCTGGGGTTACCGCTCTTATGTCGTAAAACATCATCTACTCTCTGATAGACTTCTTCTGGTTTCTGCCATGTAGTTGCTGCATTATCAAAATAAATCAATCTACCACCTCTTTTAGTTCCAAGCTGAAAATACCTCCGAGATCTTTCCTGCTTATCTCTGTTACCAGTACCTATAACCGTTCTCAATTAAAAGATAAAAAATAAGACTCCGCTACAGAATGGAGTTTAAAGAGTTGAAAAGATAACTTTATCTTCATCTACAACGTTTAAGACTGATTCCTTAATAGCATCTAGATGAGGACAGACTTCGCCGCGGCAGGTTCCTTTAGTAATACACGAAGTCAAAACTACCTTATCTGCTCCATCTTCAAGCAGACTTTGTGTGCGCAGACTAATTTTCTTTCCCGGACAGCCTCCACAGGTAATTAGACCAACCAACTCTATCTCTTCTATCTCTGCAAATTTATTTTTGCGTGCCTTAATTAAATTCAAACATGGTTGAGCGATACATTCTTCTTCTGCCTTCAAACAACGAATTATTGCTATCTTCACTATATAGTCAACTCCTTAGATATTGTCCCTAGCATCTATCATATTTATTAATCTTATAGTTTAACTCCTGACGTGAAGAACCTGCCTAGATTACTTAAATTAGTTGTCTTAACTCGATCTAGTAAAATTTCTGTAAAATTTTCATGATGTGTCCAATCAATGATCTCCATCTCGGGGTCTACTTCTTTTATCTGTCTTTTAATTTTTGCTACATTAGGGCAAGAAAAACCGATTGGAGTTCCCATCTTAATACAGGAGCCTAGTACTACTGCCTCTGCTCCGCCTTTTGAGATTAACTCTACTCTTTTTCTAACCTTATCCCCAGGGCAACCGCCGCAGCTTGCCACTCCTATTAGCTCTATAGTTTCATTAATCTCTTTAAATGCACCTTCTTGATTCTCTATTGTCTGAAAACAGTGTCCGCCACCGCATTCTGTCTCTGTCTCTAAACACCTAATTAATCCTATTTTCATCAGACCTCAACTACCTTCTCTGAATTAAGGGCTGCTAAGATAGTATACATATTGCTAATTTCACCGACTTCTAACTGCTCAGAGATTTCATAATAGTCTAAACAGGTTCCGCAGGATAGAATCTCAACTCCTGCCTCTTCTAACTCTTTTAAATCCTCACGAGCCTGTTCATTTAAGACAGGAACCTTAACACCGCTATTCATAAAGATCACCTTCGCCGGCAGTGGTCTAATATCTAAGAGAGTACTGATAAAGCCTTTCATCAATACCTCACCTAACTCCTCTGCACCTTCACCTAAGGTATCACTCGTTAAAAAATAGACCTTTCCTTTCTCATCTTCACTCTCTTCTTCGGAACCACCCTGCTGTTCAATAGTCAATTTATAATGATCTTCCTCTTCTAAGATTGAGACGCTACAGTTTAACTTCTTGGCTAACTTAGCTACATTATCAGCTTGTACTTCATCATCAACAGTAACTGCTAATTTATCGGCTTCTTCTAATGCTTTCTTAGTCTTAACTACAGGCTGAGGACAGTCTAGTCCTCGTGCATTTAACTCTTTCATTTAGATTCCCCCTTTATCTTTTCTAGAATTCTCGGCTAAATTAATTACTTAATTCATAGTACTGAACACAAATCTAAATTTACTACCACCTCCATCATAATTGAGAATTGATAATGGAGAATGGACAATTATTATAAATTTAGCCGAAAATCCTCTTTTCTTTTACTTTTACTGCCTTTCCGCTTTACTGTTTTTTCTGATCACTAATTACTGCTTTTACTGCTTTTTACTCTTTACTCATTACTAATTACTGTTTTTACTGTCTTTCTGCTTTTTTTGCCTTTCTGTTTTTCCTCTTTACTGCTTTTACTGCTTTTTCTCATCCTCCGGGTTTTGTTTCACAAAACCCTTCGTGTAGCCCATTTTCCTCTACTTTGAGCTAGTTATACTGCGCAATTTATATGCAGTGTTTCTCTCTTTTTACCTACTTTCTACTCTTTACTCATCACTTGTTTTTTTCTTTTACTGATCACTCATCACTGCTTTATGCTTTTACCTCACAGCTCACGACTCATGCCTCATAGCTCTTCCTGCTTTTGCTTTTTTTTGCTTTTACTCATTACTAGTTTCTGTTTTTACTCATTTCTGCTTTTCTGCTCACAGCTCACAGCTGATAGCTGACAGCTAATAAAGCCCCAATATATCCTTAATCTCATCTTTAATATCACTACTTGTACAGTTTCTATCATGTCTAATC
>JAWOFC010000015.1:0-3386 GCA_046482455.1 Halanaerobacter sp.
GATATAGAATCTGAGATGGAGATTGAGCTAAGCCAAATTAGTGAAAGAGTGGAGAAGTTAAAGGAAGGCTTAGCTGCAGCTCAAGATATTGAAAGAGAAATGAAAGAGATAGAAGAGGAATTATTAGATGAGCAAGAAGAGAAAGAGAGGTATATAAATCGGCTTCATCGTTTAAAGGCTGATTTTTCAAATTATAAAAAAAGGATGGAGCGTGAAAAAGATAAAATTGCTGACCGAGCAGTTAAAGATTTTGTCAGTGATCTATTACCAGTGATTGATAACTTTGAAAGGGCGATTGCTAGTTTTGATGAAGGAAATAAGAATGATTTAGAAGGGATTAAAAAGATTCATAAACAACTAAGTAATCTATTAAAGAAGAAGGATATTGAAGTAATTGATACAGTTGGGGAAGAATTTGATCCTAATTTACATGAAATGATGCTTGAAGAAGAGAGCAATGAGTATGACTCTGGAGTTATTATTGAAGAATTGCAAAAGGGTTATGTTTATGATGGTATTATAATTAGACCAGCAATGGTCAAAGTGGCTAAGTAATTAATCTTCATATAAATTTAAAAATAATTTTAATCTCTATTGAAGGGGGAATAAAAAATGGGTAAAATGATTGGTATTGATTTAGGAACAACAAACTCTTGTGTAGCAGTAATGGAAGGTGGAGAGCCCACTGTTATTCCAAATAAACAAGGTAATAGAACATTACCATCGGTTGTTGGATATTCTGATAAAGATGAGAGATTAGTTGGAGAACCTGCTAAAAGACAGGCGGTTAAAAGCCCTGATAAGACTGTACAGTCAATTAAGAGACATATGGGTGAGAGTGATTATACTGTAGATTTACATGATGAAGAGAGAAAACCTGAAGAAATTTCAGCTATGATCTTACAAGAAATTAAGAGTTATGCAGAAGACTATTTAGGAGAAGAGGTTACAGATGCAGTAATTACTGTACCGGCATATTTTGAAGATGCCCAGCGTCAAGCTACTAAGAATGCAGGTAAGATTGCTGGTTTAGAAGTAGATAGAATTATTAATGAGCCAACTGCTGCCTCTTTAGCTTATGGATTAGATGATGATTCTGAACAGACTGTTTTAGTTTATGATCTTGGTGGGGGTACATTTGATGTCTCTATTTTAGACCTTGGTGATGGTGTATTTGAGGTAGTCTCTACTAGAGGAGATAATCACTTAGGTGGAGATGACTTTGATAAAAAGATTATCGATTATCTAGCAGATGAGTTTGAATCTACTCATGGTATTGACTTGAAAAAAGATAAATTAGCTCTGCAGAGATTAAAAGATGCTGCTGAAAAAGCTAAGATTGAACTATCTAATGTATCTACGACTAATGTTAATATACCATATATTACGCAGACTGAATCTGGTCCAGCCCATCTTGATATAGATATCTCTCGTTCCCAATTTGAGAATATGATCTCTGGATTAGTAGGCAAGACTATCGATCAGACAGAGAAGGCATTAAATGATGCAGACTTAAGTAGTTCTGATATTGATCAGGTGCTGTTAGTTGGGGGATCGACTCGAATTCCTTATGTGCAGCAAGCAATTGATCAAGAGTTAGGTGTTGATCCAAATAAGGGAATCAATCCTGATGAATGTGTGGCAATGGGTGCTGCAATTCAAGCTGGTATCTTGACTGATGAAGTAGATGATGTTGTTCTATTAGATGTAACACCTCTATCTCTAGGAATTGAGACTCTAGGCGGTGTCTTCACTAAATTAATTGAGAAGAATACTACTATTCCAACTGAAAAGAGTAAAGTATTCTCTACTGCTGAAGATAATCAGACAACTGTGGATATTCATGTGCTGCAAGGAGAAAGAGAGATGGCTAAGGATAATAAGACCTTAGGTCGTTTCCAATTAACTGGTATTCCGCCTGCTAAACGTGGAGTTCCGCAGATTGAAGTTACATTCAGTATCGATAAAGATGGAATTGTGCATGTCTCTGCTAAAGATAAAGGGTCTGGTAAAGAAGAAGATATTACTATTGAATCTGACACTGGATTATCTGAAGAAGAGATTGAAGAGATGGTTAAAGAAGCAGAAGAACATGCAGAAGAAGATAAGAAGAAGAAAGAAGCTGTAGATACAGTTACTGAAGCAGACGGTATGATTCGACAGGTAGAAAGTACTCTAGAAGAAGCTGGCGATGATTTAGATGCTTCTGTTATAGATGAGATTGAATCTGCTAAAGAAGAGTTAGAAGATATTTTAGATGATATTGATGTGCATGATATTGACCCTGATGAGATTGATACAGAGTTAATTAATGAAAAGAAAGAAGCATTAACTCAGAAATTAAGTCAGATGTATCAGCAAGCACAACAAGCACAGCAAGGAGCTGCTGGAGCAGGAGCTGCCGGAGCACAAGATGCTCAAGATGCAGCCGATGAGGATGAAGAAGATGTAGTAGATGTGGATTATGAAGAAGTAGATGAAGATGAAGAGTAATTAGTTGTCAACAGATTAAGTTAGAAAATGGGCCAAAGCCTCGGGCTTTGGCTCTGTTTTTATGGGAGTTATTTTTTCTTTTAAACAATTTCAAAGGTGGTGAAAGTAATGGCAAAAAAAGATTATTATGATATATTAGGTGTTGATAAAAATGCAAGTGAAAAAGAGATAAAACGTGCATATCGTAAATTATCTAAGAAGTATCATCCTGATATTAGTGATGCAGATAATGCAGAAGAAAGATTTAAAGAGATTACAGAAGCATATGAGGTTTTAAGTGATGAAGAGACTAGAGCTAGGTATGATCAGTACGGTCACGCTGGAGTTAACCAAGAAGCTGGCGGTGGAGCACGTCAAGGTGGTTTTGGCGGCTTTGGCGGCGGTGGTGCTGGTGCTGGCGGTAGATTTGAAGATATTTTTGATATCTTCTTTGGTGAGCGTAGAGGTAGCAGAGGTAGTAGAAGTCGATCTCAAAAAGGAGCCGATTTAAGATATACAATGACAATTGATTTTGAAGAAGCTGCTTTTGGGGCTGAAAAAGAGATTACAGTACCGAGAACAGAAGAATGTTCTGAATGTGAGGGGACAGGAGCTAAGTCTGAATCAGACGTAGAGACATGTGCTAAATGTGATGGAACAGGTGAGATTAAGTTTAAACAGAATACCCCCTTTGGACAGATGGTACAGACACAGACTTGTGATCGCTGTAATGGAACTGGTAAATTTGTAACAGATCCCTGTCCTAACTGTAATGGAGAAGGAAAGGTAAAGAAACGCCGTAAAGTAACTGTTAATATTCCTGCAGGAGTTAATGATGGACATAAATTGCGGATGCGCGGTGAAGGTCAAGCAGGAGAAAATGGAGGAAGAGCTGGGGATCTATATATTATAAT
>JAWOFC010000043.1:0-3596 GCA_046482455.1 Halanaerobacter sp.
ATGAGCGCGTTAATCTGACCGGTACAGTAGTGATTAATCGTCAAGGTGAAGGTGATTTGAGTAATATAAGTGTAACTGTAGAGGGCGAAGACCAAGTTGTCACGACTGATGAGGATGGTAAATTTTCTATAACTTTAGAAAAAACGGAGACTTATAACTTACTAGCCACCCGAGATGATTTAGCTACAACAAAAGTTCAAGGTCTTCATATAGATAAAGAAGATCCAATAGAAGATATTAAAATATTGATTAAAGAGCCTTATAGTGATGCAGAAGTAAGTGGTTATGATAAGACTCCACCTCATCTAGAGGTTAGCGGTATTAAGAATATGTCTGAATTATCAGCAGAAGAAAGAGTTGATCTGCAATCTGATAAGCCAATTTATCTCTATTATGTAGCTTTAAATGAATCAATAATCACCGAAAAGGCAGAAAATACAGATGGAAAGAAAGATTTAGGCTCTATTCCAGTTCAATTTCCTCTAAACTATGGTGGAGATATGGCTCAGGTGATAGTTACTGTGATGGATAATAATAATAATATTACTCAAAAGATATACCAACAGAAGATGCCTGAAGCTAAAGAGGGTAATCAGCTAGGAGCAGTCCAAGGATTAAAGCTCATTGCACAAACATATAATAATAGTACAAATTTAATAGATGGTTCAGAATTAGGAATCGCAAAGGTTGAAGAGGATACAATCTTATTAGCCAATCTTGACTGGCCGGTAGTCGAAACTGCTACTTCTTATAATGTATATAGAAGTCGTAATGGAGAAGATTACACTTATGTTGATACTGTCTTCAAACCTTCTTTTACCGATATAGATTCAAGTCTGAATGTAGGAGAAAAAGTATGGTATAAAGTTGCAGCAGTAAATGAAAATGGTGAAGGGGTGTATAGTCCAGAAGCTTATGTAATACCTCTGCCGACATATAAACTATCTCTAAAAGGTCCTGGTAGTCAAGATGTCTCTATAGTCCCTGATCTTAGTTGGGAGTCCAATGAATTAGGAGTAGATAATTTAGAATACAAATATGTAGTTCTAATTCGAGATACAAACTCAGATGTAAGTGATCCATCAGCAACAAGCTTTGAATTTAAGAGTAGGGAGAATATTACAGAGGTTAATATCTATGATAATCCGTTTGGTTTTAACTTAATTCTTGCTCGGGGGATAAGATATGAGTGGGGTTTTTTAGAAGCAAAAGCTAGAAAGATTTATATTGAGGCTGAGAATGTCTATTCTGAAGCGATAACTATTGGGGCAGAAGATGAGTTTGTAGTTCCAGATAATTCAGCTATGAAGTTTGAGACTAAAAAATAAACAAGGAGAGAAGGCGAGAAAATATGCATTTAAATAAAAGAAGATTATTACTTATGACAATCTTATGTACCCTACTTTTGCTATCTGGCTGTACAAATAGTACTCAAGATGTAGTTGATGATGTGACAGATGGTGGTCGTCTACCAATCGAAGATAGTCAACTACCTGCCCATGCTCCTAGACAGTTGATTGTGAAAGTGACTGATGAGGCTGGATTTGAAGAAAAGCTAGCAGAATTAGAGGCAGAGGTTATAGATGAAATGGAAGAGTATGGGATTAAAAAAGTTGTATTAGGGACTGGGGTTTCAGTAACTGATGCAATTAAAGAGTTAGAAGAACTATCTGGAGTAGAGTATGCAGAGCCTAATTATGAAAGAGAAATAATGGGCTCTTTTAGCGGAACTCCAGATGATAAGCGCTATGATGAACTATGGGGTCTAGAAGCTATGAATCTTCATGAGGCTTGGCAGATAACTAATGGTTCAGAGGATGTTGTAATTGCTGTTATAGATACTGGGATACAGAGTGACCATCCTGATTTAGCTGGTAAAGTCTTAACAGGGTATAATGTTGTGCAGGAGAATAACGATACATCTCCTGTAGGAGAGCATGGGACTCATGTAGCTGGTATTGCTGGTGGTAGAGGTAATGATGGTCTAGGAATTGCTGGAGTTGCCTGGGAATCTCCTATTTTACCTATTAGAATGCAAGAAGAGAATGCAGAGATTAACTATAACTTTGAAATAGCAGAAGCACTAACTTGGATTATGGAATGGGCTGCTGCACATCCTGAAAAAAGAGTAGTGATCAATTTAAGTTTTGGTGGTTCAGGGCGCTCTACTTTTGAAAAAGAAGCTATTGATAGATGTATTGATGAAGGTTTAATTCTTGTAGTCTCTATGGGGAATGAGACTGCAGATTTGGTTAACTATCCAGCTGCTTATAGTGGTGTTATAGCAGTGGGTTCGACAGATATAAATAATCATAAATCAGATTTCTCAACCGAGGGGGATCATATTTCTGTGTCTGCTCCAGGCTCTAGAATCCTGTCTGCAGTCCCAGGTTCTGATTGGGCTTATCTGGACGGGACATCGATGTCAACTCCTTATGTTACGGGGGTGATAGCTTTAATGCTCGCCCATAGACCTAGCTTAAGCCCAGTAGAAGTAAAGAGCATCTTAGAGGATACTGCGCAAGACCTTGGCCCTGAAGGCTTTGATAGAGAATTTGGACATGGTTTAATCGATGCAGCAGCAGCTCTGCAAGGTGAGGCTAAAGAAAGTGCTCAACTGAAAGTGAAGCTAATCTTAGATGAAAATATGGGGCTAAATAGTAATGACTATCTCTCACAAGCAGTAGTTACACTCAAAGACCAAGCAGGGGATTATGTAAGTAATGAAATATCTGATAGTAATGGAACTGCTGTTTTTCATGATTTAGATAGCGGTGTATATGATATTGAGGTTAATTATTCAAAAAGTGGTCAAGAGCTTATCTATTTACAGTCTAGTTTAGAAGAGCTTGCAGTCCAGGCTGGAGAAGATAATGAAGAGCAGATCAGTTTAACTGCAGGATATGTGGATCTTTCCGATATAGTAGTTGAGAGTGTTCCAATAGATGGTTCTGTGCAAGACTTAACTAGTCTGAGTAAATTTGATATTCTTGATGCTGAAGGGGATTTAGTATTTAAAGATATAGGAGATCCAAATATTATTTTAAAACCAGGTGCTTATATGCTGAGGGCTTATAACTTTAGTAACCAGGCTTATTTTGCAAAAGAAATTAGTATTGAGCTTGGAAAAGATGAAGAGATACAGGGAGTAGGAATAAATGAAGTTCCTTTAGGTGGTGTAGAATTTGCTCTAAGATTTCAAGATGAAGCTGGAAATGCTATTTCTGAACCGCAGGTGAACTTTAGAATATATAATCAGCAGGGACAGCTTGTAGTAGCAGATAAGATGACCTTTCCTGCTAGTGGGGAACTTATAAATCATTTTGCTCCTGGCGACTATTCTGTCGAGGTTGATGTTAGCAAAGAAGGTTCTGGAGGGCCAGATTTAGTAACTTATCAAGAATTAGAAATGACAGTTAAGAGCGGTGAGATAACTACAATAGATGAAACTTGGACTTTAAGGTAAGTATGTTATATAAGGTAGGAAGAGTTAAAGGCGTAGTTGACTCTTGACAATGATTCGCTTTTAACTTATACTAGCAGTAGAAAGTTAGATAATTTAATATATTTTATCTTCGTATACCTTTGGCAATAGG
>JAWOFC010000104.1:0-10573 GCA_046482455.1 Halanaerobacter sp.
GGGATGAATTGGCATCAACCATAAGATTTCCACTCCCATCTCTTTTAAACGTGATAGATGTCCTCTAAATGCTTTAAATGTTCCTGCAGGTGTAAACTGGCGTAGGTTGACTTCATAAATATTGGCATTCTTTGACCATTCTGGATGTCCAAACTCTTCTTTTTGACTATCTTTCATCTTTATCCTCCAATCTAAAAAAACTTCTAAACCATTAGCTTCTAAAAGGTAAGACAATAGTCTGTACTTGATTTTGTCCTTCATTTTTCGCCTGATAAAGTGCTTTATCAGCAACATCAATAAATTTATCAATTGAAATATGGCTTTTGTCAGGCTTATTTGTAGCTACTCCTAAACTAACTGTAACATAATCTGAAATTCTAGAAGTTCCGTGGGCTACTTCCAAACTTTTTACTCTCTTTCTTATACTTTCAGCCATTTCTTTAGCTTCTTCTACATCAGTTTTTGGCAAAATTACAACAAACTCTTCTCCTCCATAGCGAGCTACAAAATCTTGAGACAGATTAACACTCTCTTCTAAAACATTAGCTACCTGCTTAATACACTCATCCCCTGCCAAATGACCATGGGTATCATTATAGGATTTAAAATTATCTATATCTAAAATTATTAGGGATAGAACTGTATTATTCTGTTGAGAAGACTTCCATTCTTGTTGAATCACCTCATTAAAGCGGCGGCGATTAGGAATTTGAGTTAGACCATCAAGAAAAGACATCTCCTTTAACTTTGCATTAGCTTCTTTCAATTTCTGATTCTTCTCAGCTAAATCTTTAGTCCTTAAAGCGACAGTCATCTCTAGCTCTTCTTTATGCTTCTTTAATTTTTCTTCAGATTCCTTCAATGATTGATATAGATTAGCATTACGAATAGAAATCGCCATTTGGCTAGAAATCATTTCTAAGATCTTAATTCTTTCTTTGGGAAAGACTCCTGCAATAAAATTATTCTCTAAATAAATTATCCCTTCTACCTCTCCTCTAGTTACCAAGGCAATAGCTACTATAGACTGCGAATTATTCTCTGCAATATACTTATCAGACTTAAATTTTTCTAACTCATTTAAATCATTTATAACAACATTCTCCTTCGTCCGTGCTACATAATTTATAATACTCAGGGGCAAATAATTATTATCTTTAAGTGACTCATCCACTAAAGTCACCTCTTCTTGCTCCACTTCTTTTTTTCCTTTGATTCTAAGCTCTTCCTCATTCATTATAAAAGCTATCTTTTGGGCTCCAGCCGTCTCAATCACAGTCGCTATTAGCTTCTTTATTAATTCATCTAATACTATCTCTTTTGTAAAGGCTTGATTTACTTTCATTACTGCTTCTAAATCTAAATCTTTAACTGGATTAGAGCTAACTCCTATCTTGTTTTGCTCTTCTCCCATTAGCAATATTCCTGGATATTCCTCTTCCATTTTTCTGACTTTAACTTCTAATCCCCAAGCTTGATAATAACTATAGGCCTTCTTTAAATGAAGTTGAGCACAATCATCATTCCTACTAAACCAAAATTTTGCAGCTAATTCATTAGCAATTGCTTCATCATTTACATAGCCTTCTTCTCTGGCTAGATTGATTGCTTCCCTATAGTTTTTAACTGCCTCCATTTCATTACCCACTACTTCTGAATATTTCGCCTCTAATAAATAATATTTATTTAAGAAATTAGTCTCACAATATTCTGACCAGCAAGCGAACTTATCTTTTAATTCATCTGCTTTAGTTAAGACTTCTTCTTTCTTAGCTGTTTCAATCTTATCATCTACATCTAAGACCACTAAACATCTATAAAAAGTTAATAAAACTCCTGCAGGGTCGCCAACCATAGCTCCTTCATAATTTAGAGCTTGGGCCAAATTTTCTTGAGCTTTTGCTTTCCTTTCCAACAGATAAGAGATGATTAGTTTATATAAATAAAAACTACCTACTGAATAATTATCATTCGCCTCCATATTAGCCGGCAGATCTGTTCTTTCATCATAAGCAGGTCCTAAAAATTGGACTGGCTCTTTATTCTCTCCTCTCAAATTTTGAACAGTCTGCGCTAAAATATTAATAAAATTTAGCGGAACATACTCTTTAATCTGGACAAGAATTTCTCTATATTCCCCAAGTTCTTTCTCTAATTCTGACAGCGATTCACCGACAAAAAACTTACGTAGGGCTACTCTATAAGCTGCTTTCCCCACTGCCTCAAAATCACCTTGCTCTAAAGAAAGTTCATATACTTCTGTTAGCGACTCTATCATCTCTTTAATTGGCTTAGTCCACAGGAATATAAATTGATAGACAACATATAAGACTCTGGGCTCAATAGCTTTTATCTTAGCAGTCTCTAATTCTTCTAATAAGGCTAAAGAAATCTTACCTAATTTATTAGCAAAATCATACTCTCCTCGTTTACTAGCTCCAACACCTAAATAACTATAAGCAACTGGCGCAAACAGAGAATTACCTTGGTCAATAGTTAAAATTACCATCTTAACTATAAAGACAGGAAATAATCTCGGAGCAGCCAAATAAGCAGATATAGATATAGTCTGCAGAATTTTTAGCTTAAATTTCACAGTCGCAGCAGTTGCTGTAGGGCGCTTAACAATATCTTCAATTGAATTATCATTCACAAACTCCTTTACCCTAGCAATTTCTTCAGCAAAATCATCTTCTTCGGGTTCTAATGATAAATCAAGCCCTAATAAATCTAAAGCCTCTATTCCCGTTTCAATAGCAGCTCTATGTTTTTTCTCTTTTTCAAGCAGTTTTATTTTAATATCATAAGCTTTCATTTTATCAATTAAAGAAGCTGCATTAGCAAAAACTTTCTCTAATAACTCCTTGCTTTCTATAAATGAACCAGCTAAGTATGATGCTTCAGCTGCTTTTAAATATAGATTTAGCATCAGATCATAATCCTCTTCCCAACAATATGATCTTAATAAATCTAGACCAACTTTAAAATATTTAATAGCTTTTTCATAAGCTACTGCTGTTAGAGCCTTTTTACCAGCTCTTAAATTAAATTCTGCTATTAGTCTCTTCTTATCTATTGCAGTAACTAATCTCCGCCCTTGGTTTAAATGGTCAACAAGTGCAAAGAGTCTATCTTCTTGCTCCTTAGCAGATAGATTATCTAACATTAATTCTCCTATTTGTAGATGAATTTCTGCTTTAGTCTCCTCTTTAATCAAAGAATAAGCAGCCTGCTGTACTTTATCATGCGCAAAGGTAAAAGTTTTATCTTTTTCTCTAGTAAGACTCTTAATATCTTTTTGAGCAATAATTACCTTTTCTTTAGCTAGTTTCTCTAACTCAATTAAAATATCTCCCTCAGACCTTTGAGCAATAATGGATAACATATTCAAATTAAACTTATTGCCCAGACAGGCAGCTAACTTTAAAATATTCTGTTTAGCTTGAGATAAGTTATTGATCTTTTTGATTAGCAATTGAACTACATTATCTGTAACATACATCCTCTTAATCTCGTCTAATTGCCACTGCCAATTATCCTCCTGATAATCATATTTAATCAATTCCTCTTCAACTAAAGAATAGAGAAATGTTTCTAAGAAAAAAGGATTTCCATGGGTTTTATTTAATGATAATTTGGCTAATGAATGTACAGTCTCTTGACTGCAGTTTAAGGCATCAGCAATAAGCTGCTTAACATCTTTTAACTGCAGCGTTTCTAATGAAATTGTATTCACTAATAAAGCATCTGCTTTGAGTTCATTCAATCTAGAGAACAAAAGATCTCCTTCTTTAATTTCATTATCTCTATAAGCTCCAATAATCAATAAGTTTTTTAACTTATACTCCCTTAAAATCATATCTAATAATTCAAGGGAAGAAAGATCAATCCACTGTAGGTCATCTAAAAATATAACTAACGGCTGCTCACTATCAGCAAAGAGAGCAAGAAATTGATACCAGACTAGATTAAATACACTTTTATTATTTTCAAGGGGCAATTCTGATAGAGAAGGCTGTGAACCAATAATTAATTCTAGTTCTGGAATAAACTCAATTAAGAGTCCTCCTTTATCTCCTAGAGCAGATAATATTCTTTCTTTCCAATCTTCTATTGCTGCTTTACTCTTAGTTAAAATCTCTTCTACTAATTGTTTAGCAGCAGCAATAAAGCCGCTATAGGGAGCATTCTTTTTAAATTGCTCATACTTAGCAGTAATAAAAGTGCAGTTTACTTGAGTCCTAAACTTATTTATTAAAGCTGACTTACCTAACCCCGCCCGACCTTTAACTAAAGCCAATTCTTGTTCTCCTTGACTAACTCGGTTATAAATAGTATGCAACTCATTTAACTCTTCTTCTCTACCATAGAGTCTATCCTTAACTTTAAACTCATCACTAATATCAGTCTGAGCAAGTGCAAAAGAACTTATCTTCCCCTCATTCTCAAACATTTTTCTACACCGTAATAGGTCGTGTTTTAACCCTGCTAACTTTTGATACCTAGCTTCTGGACTTTTATTTAGCATTTTTAAAGTAATTTCAGCCACTACTTCTGGCACTTGAGGATTAATCTCTACTGGGGAGGGTACCTCTTTTGCTAGATGAAAATGTAATAACTTTGCTTTATCTTTAACTGTAAATGGTAATCTAAAAGTCAATAGTTCATAAAAAACAACCCCCAAAGAATAGATATCACTTCTATAGTCTGTACTCTTTTCAGTTCTGCCTACCGCTTCTGGTGCACTATAGGCTAGATCAATTATTCTATTGTTCAGTTCTACTTCATTCTCCTCTAGATGTTTTGAAGGAAGAGCACTACTTAAATCAAATAACTTCAATTCATTTTTAGTTTGATTAACTAAAATAGCAGTAGATTTAAGATTGCGGTGAATAATATTATTTTCATGGATTTTACCTAACAACTCTGTTAATTTAATAGCTAAGTTTAAAAAATATTCTAAACTAAATTCCTGCTGTTTGATTATATCTGCTAACAACTTTCCTACAAAATAACTAAAGACTAAACCTACTCTATCCTGATAAGATATTCTATCATAAAAATTTGCTACTCCATTTAAACCTTGGAGAGATTTAGCAATTTCATACTCCTGCTTCAATCTTTTCTCTGGATAATTTCCATCTGCTACAATCTTAAAGAAACTCGGCTGTCCTTTCTGACTGTCATATCCCTTGAAGAGATGAAAATTATTAGTTTTATAAATTAATTTATCTATTTGATATCTTTTAGAGGCTAGCATAGTTAAAGACTCCTTTATATATATGTAATATTTGCTAAATAATTAAGATTTACAGTCTTTAAAATAAGAGCTAATTACTTAATTCTTATTATATCCTAAACTTAGCTAATTGACAAAATATTAGCAGCCAAAAAATGAAAAATAGCCCACTTTAATAAGCAGGCTAGAAAAAAGACAAAATCTTTTTTTATTTAATTATTGCCCCGCATCATAGCAATCTGACCTGTTCTAATCAACTCTTTAATCCCAAAAGATCTTAATAAATCCTCTAAGGCATTAATCTTATCTTCATCACCAGTTACTTCAACCATTACAGAATCAGAACTAACATCGACTATTTTGGCCCGGAAAATATCTATGATCTCCATAATTTCAGAACGCGTATCAGTATTCGACTCCACTTTAATTAAAGCCAAATCACGACTTACAATCTCTTTATCAGTTAGATCGTTAATTCTATGAACAACTACTAATTTATGCAACTGCTTCGTAACCTGCTCTAATTCTCTATCATCACCAGCAACTACTAAAGTAATCCGCGATATATCATCATTTTCGGTCCTACCTACTGCTAAACTATCAATATTAAAGCCGCGCCGGCTAAACATTCCGGCAATTCTAGCCAAAACACCAGATTCATTAGCTACTAAGACTGAAAGTGTATGTTTTTTCATTCTACATCCTCCTTTAAAACCATATTATCTACACTGCCGCCAGGAGTAACCATTGGAAATACATTCTCTTCAGCATTAATAATACAGTCAATCAAATAAGCACCATCAGTATTCATTGCTTCTTTGATTGTTTCTTTAACTTCAGATGGTTTAGTTACTCTTGCAGCTTTAACACCAAAACTTTCTGCTAATTTAACAAAATCAGGCACTATCTCAGGACATTGCTCTCCCGGTTCAGAACAATCATCTGGACAATCGACCCGTTTTCCTAAACAGGTTGAAGAATAGCGCTTATCATGAAACATCTCCTGCCACTGGCGCACCATACCTAAATACTGATTATTAAGAATTATAATATTCACAGGTAGATCATTTTTAACTACAGTTGCAAGTTCTTGCATATTCATTTGAAAACTACCATCTCCCGCTATTACAAATACATCTCTATCACGACGAGCTACTTGGACTCCTACAGCAGCAGGAAAACCATAGCCCATTGTTCCTAAACCGCCTGAAGAGATGAAACTGCGTGGTTCACTATACTGATAAAATTGAGCTGCCCACATCTGATGCTGTCCCACCTCAGTTGTAATTAATGCCTTACCTTGAGTCAGTTCATCAATTGCTCCTATGATCTGATGCGGTACTAAGACATCTTCAGGTTCTTTTTCAAACCCTTGATCTAACTTTCTCCATTCATCAATCTCTGCTAACCATTCATCATGTCCATTCTCTTCTACTAATGGATTCAAGTCAGATAATACATTCTTAACATCACCCACAATTGGAATATCAACCATAACCCTTTTACTAACTTCAGCCGGGTCAATATCAATATGGATTACTTCTGCCTCTGGTATGAAAGAGTCTAATTCCCCTGTTACTCGATCATCAAATCTAGCTCCCACTGCAATTACTAAATCGGAATTAGTAATGGCAAGATTAGCTTCTGTACTGCCGTGCATTCCTAACATACCAACTGATAACTCATCTCTTTCATCCATAGCTCCTAAACCATTTAAAGTAGTTGTTACCGGAATAGAAGCCTTACGCGCTAATTCTCTTACTTCTTGACTAGCATCAGAACTAATCGCACCACCACCAACATATAATAACGGTTTTTCTGATTCATCAATCTTCTCTGCTGCTCTCTTAATCTGTAAACCGTGCCCTTCATAAGTTGGATTATAGCCCGGCAAATCAACTCGATCAGGATAAATAAATTCTGCTTCTGCTTGCTGGACATCTTTTGGAAGGTCAACTACTACTGGTCCTGGTCTACCTGTAGTAGCAATATGAAATGCTTCCTTAATAATCCGCGGCAGTTCTTTAACATCCTGCACTAAATAATTATGCTTTGTAATTGGAGTTGTGATCCCTGTAATATCAGCCTCTTGAAAGGCATCAGTTCCCAACATAGAACTCGGTACCTGCCCAGTAAAAGCTACCAGCGGTACTGAATCCATATAAGCATTTGCTAAACCTGTCACTAAATTAGTTGCTCCTGGTCCAGAAGTTGCTATACAGACTCCTGCCTTTCCCGTCACACGTGCATAACCATCAGCAGCATGAGCACCTCCTTGTTCATGATGCGGTAAAACATGTTCAAAATCAGCATCATATAACTCATCATAAATTGGTAAGACAGCGCCCCCAGGATAACCAAAGATTACCTCTACTCCCTCTCGTGCCAAAGACTCTACAAACATTTCTGCTCCTGTCATTTTCGTCATTTTCATCCCCCTTTTCTAAACTTAATTACCTAAATTTAATTAAATTTCAAACTTAATACTCTCTGCAATAAGAAAAAGACCTTCCACCTCAATTAACAGAATAAATCCATTAATTGGGGCGAAAGGTCTTTCGCGGTACCACCCAATCTTTACTGCTAGTTCGCACTACCAGCCTTAAGAGTACTCTCCTATCTAGTAGATAAAATTCATACTCCAGCACTTGATAACGGATGCTTCTCCGGGGCTAACCTACTCATTTAAATAAATTTTCAGCTATCCAGTTCAGGGGCTACAAAAATAACTAACTTTGGTTCCGATTCTCAGCTACCTCGGTTCTCTGTAACCTAAGTCTGATTATTTCCTTCCCCATCATTACTATTAATTATTTTTAATTGTTAATATTTATTATAGATACTTTTCTCTCTTTTGTCAAGACAAGATTACAAAAAACCCCCTTTAAATTTATCAAAGGGGGTCACTACTCTTTATTAAAATCTATCTAAGAATATATTTACATAGCATCTTCAAAAATGCCTGAAACTTGTTCTGGAGTTCCTTTTCTTGGATTAGTTAATGCATTGCCATCTTCTAAAGCATATTTAGCCATCTCTGCAAAGTCATCCTCTTTAATATCATACTCTGATTCACTTAGGCTAGTTGGAATTCCGATATCTTCAGCAAGTTGTTTGATTGCCTCCAAAGATGCCTCGGCAGCTTCTCGCGTTGACATATCTTCAGTCTGCACGCCAAAGATTTCTGCTATCTCTGCAAAACGTTCTAACTTAGCACCTAGATTGAATTTCTCAACATACGGCAGCAAAATTGCATTAGCAATGCCATGCGGCATATCATAAAAACCGCCTAATTGATGAGCCATTGCATGCACATAGCCTAAACCTCCATTATTAAAAGCAAAACCTGCTAATACAGAAGCATTTGCCATGTTTTCCCGTGCTTCAAGGTCTTCTCCATTATAAACAGCATTTCTTAAGTTATTAGCTATTAATTTCATTGACTGTGAAGCAGCAGCATCGGTCAAAGCATTGGCCCCTGTAGAAACATAAGTTTCTAAAGCATGAGTTAGAGCATCCATTCCTGTTGCTGCTGTCAAAGCAGGAGGTTTATCTACCATTAATTTTGGATCATTAATAGAAACTTCAGGGGTATTGCGCCAGCTAACTATGACAAATTTAACATGTGGATCTTGAGAAGTATCAGTAATGACGGCATGTCTTGTTACTTCGCTAGCCGTTCCAGCAGTTGTATTCACACAGACCATCGGTGGAGTCTCATTTTCAAGATTTTCAATTCCAGAATAATCCTCATAAAGATCACCATCATGAGTGGCAGCCACTCCAATTCCTTTACCACAATCATGAGAGCTACCACCACCTACTGTCACAATCATATCACAGTTTTCTTCTTCATAGATTTCTAAACCATCATAGACATTAGTATCCTTTGGATTCGGTTCAACTCCATCATAGATTGCATAATCTAAACCAGTTTCTTCTAAGTAGTTAATTACTTGGTCTACTGGACCATCCTCCATACCTCTCAAAAATTCATCTGTTACAATAAGTATTTTTTCTCCTCCTAAAATTTCACATCTATTCCCAACAACTTCGACAGATCCTGTTCCCATAAAGTTTACAGTCGGCAGCATATAATCATAAAAATCTGACATAGCAAATCACCCCATTTAGTATTATTTTCTCTTACTTATCATTATAATAAGGATGATTCCCTATACCAATATACAAATAATTAAAAAAAAGATCATTTTTAGACGTTTTTTTGTGCAAAGTGCAACATTAATACTTATATAAGTATTAATGATGAGCAAATAATAACATAAATAATCCTTGAGCCTCTTTAGGATTTATTCCTGTCTTTTCTTCAACTCTTTCCAATTTATACAGCAAAGTATTGCGGTGCATATACAACTCTTGTGCTGTCTGACTTATGTTTAAATCATTATTAACTAAAGCTTCAATTATATCTCCTAATTCACTTTCTGAAAAAAGGTGAACAAGATTATTATTAAATAGATTATGTAAATAATAATCTGCAGCTTCTTCGGGAATCAGAGGAAGAAAATAGTCATATCCTAAGCGATTAAGATAAAAAACTTTTTGTTCTTGAGCATAGACTGTATCACCTACTTCTAAAGCCCGCTTTGCTCCTTGATAAGATGAATATAATTTATCTAATTTTTTAAATACCTCTCCTATCCCAATAATGAAATTTTTTTCTTTAATTCCTCTTTTTATTTTGCTTACTATCTCTTTTATCTCCTGCTCCTGCTCCTCTTTTTGACTACTTATAATCGATTTTATTAAAACTAAATTTTCTCCTCTAATTAATAAGATTTCTTCCTCTTGTTGAAGATTATTAAAAAGATACTGCATCTTCTTAATTATTCTTTCTTTATCAATTGAGTCTAATCGTATAATAATCACTATTCGACATGATTTATATTTTATATTCAATAGATTAGCTCTATCCTTTAACAGTTCTTTATTTTCGATATAGTCACCTAACAACTGCTGATAAAAATTTTCTCTTACTTTATTCTTTCTATTAATCTCCTCAAAGAGCATCTCTTGTTTTAATATCAATTCTGCCATATTTTTCACTATTTTACCATAGCCAGCAACTTCATTTACTTGACCAGTGATTCCCACTACTCCTATAATCTCATCATTAAATTTAATCGGCAAATTAATTCCTTGTTTAGTACCTTGATAATGCTCAGCTTCTGCTGCTGTATTATTAATTATTTCTCCTATGGTTTTAAACGCCAAGGTTCAGGATAAGCAAAAGAAGCAAGAATGTTTTTAGTGTTACAAGTTAAAAGAAATTCCATATACTGCTTTGATCCTGTTGCTAGAAATAGGTTAAAT
>JAWOFC010000110.1:0-22322 GCA_046482455.1 Halanaerobacter sp.
AGTTTAATGATGCAGATTTAATTGGTTCTCCAATCAGAATTACGATTGGAGCTAGGTCTTTATCAAATGGAGAGCTAGAGGTTAAATTAAGACAGTCTGGTACAGAGATGAATATTGATGCTGATGATGCTGTAACAGAAATCAAGAATTTAATTGCCGATAAAATATAGAAAAATTAATTAATAGAATTAGTCTCATTTAAGATTATGATCATATTCTGTTTTATAGTCCGCAGAGGTTGTTTTGATTCTACGATTTTAACTGGTAACTAGTTATTAGAAATTGGCAACTGAATAGGAGTGGGGCGATGGGTTATCAACAGATTGTTATTAGGTTAGTATTAGCTTTTTTAATGGGGGGCTTAGTGGGCTTAGAAAGAGAAAGAAATTCACGACCAGCAGGTTTTAGAACTAATATCTTAGTTTCAGTTGGTGCGGCTTTAATTATGATAGTTTCCATTAAATTATTTTTGTCTTTTCCTGATATGACCAAAGATATTGACCCCAGCCGAATGCCTTCACAAGTGGTAAGTGGAATTGGTTTTTTAGGAGCAGGAACTATTATCCGAGAAAAATTTACAGTTAAAGGTTTAACTACTGCTGCTAGCATGTGGGCGTTATCAGGTATAGGATTAGCTATTGGAGCAGGCTTTTATATTAGTGGTATTTTTGCAACTATGATAGTAATTCTCACTTTAACTGTACTAAATAGATTAGAAGACGATTTTTATAGAAAAAATTTCAGTTGGAAGATTAGATTAGAGGTATTTGACCAACCAGGATTTTTAAGCAAAATTGGGGACATGTTTAATGAAAATAAGATCATAATTAAAAATTTAGATATTAATCCTTGTTATGACGAAGCAAAAGTAGAGATTATGCTAGAAATAAGAGCGATAAAAAATATCAAAAAAAATAAATTGCTGACCGATTTAGGACAGTTAGAAGAAGTTTCAGAATTAGAAATTGAAGCACTTGATTAAAGGGGAGATAGAGATGGCAGAAGTGGTGATTGAGCCGCAGAAGAATAATGCCTTTAAGGAAAAGTTAAAGAACTCTTTAGGTCTTTCTAATCCAGTAGCAGCTAAGATTAAGATTAAATCAGTGGTTGTTAATACCAAAGAAGAGACTTGTCATGTTGGATTAAAAGTACCTGAAAACTTTGGAATTGCAGATAACTTCGCATCTCAAAAGGGTAATCTGCTCTCTAAGGGCCAATTAGAGTTTGAGTTTGAATACTATGATCCTGACTTGCCTTTAGAGCTGATTTTAGAAGAACAGTGGGAGGAGATTCTAGCCCAAGTTAAAGCAAAAGCTTCTAAAACTAGCGGCTGGCTTTCTTCTACGAAGTGGGCTTTAGAAGGAAATACTATAATCGTTAAAGTCAAAAGCCAGGTAGCTCAGGAGGCTTTAGAGAATAAGAATTGTGCTCGTGTATTTAAAGAGGTTATGGCTGAAGAGTATCATAAAGAGGTTAATGTTAAGCTTGAAATGGGAGATTTTGCTGCTGAATCAAAAGAGATAGCAGATGAGCAAGAAGAAGAAAAAAAGAATTATATGCAGGATTTAGCTCAATCAATGCCTCCAGCGGGACAAAGGGGTGATAATTCCAGTTCTTCTGCTCAGCCTAAGAAGGATGTCTGGTATGGAAAGAAATTCAGTGGAGAAGTTCAAGACCTTGATACAATAACTAGTGAGCAGAGAGGAGTTATAGTTGAGGGAGAAGTCTTCGATTTAGATGTTAGAGAGCTGCAGAGTGGAAATAATCTGATAATATTTGCAATTACCGATCGGACTAACTCAATTAAAGCTAAAGCCTTTGAAGATAAAAATGGGACCTTAGTCAATAATATTGACACAGGAGAATGGGTTAAGATCAAAGGTGATGTACAGTATGATAAGTATGATCAGGAGTTAGCTTTAATGTCTAAGGCTGTGCTGCCTATTTCTAAAGAGTCTAAGATTGATACTGCTGAAGATAAGAGAGTAGAGCTGCATATGCATACGCAGATGAGTGCTATGGATTCAGTAGTTGATATTGATGAGATTGTCAAGCGGGCTGATGAATGGGGCCATGAGGCTATAGCTGTTACAGACCATGGGGTAGTACAGGCATTTCCTGAGGCCTATCAAGCGGCGCAGGGAAGAGATATAAAGATGATTTATGGGATTGAAGCCTATTTAGTTGATGATGGGGAGCCGATTATTCTCAATCCGAATGAGAAAGATTTGGAAGAAGAGACCTACGTCGTTTTTGATCTCGAAACAACAGGTTTTAACCCCCATCATAACCAGATTATTGAAATTGGTGCTACTAAGATTGAAGCAGGCAAGATAACGGATAGCTATCAGACTTTTGTCAATCCTGAAGGGAAAGTACCGGAACGAATTACTGAATTAACAGGGATTACTGATAGCATGGTGGCTGATGCACCGAGCTTAAAAGATGCTGTGGAAGAATTTCTTGCTTTTGTTGGCGATGCTGCGTTAGTTGCTCATAACTTATCCTTTGATTTAGGTTTTATTGAAGATAAGCTTAAGCGTTTAGATAAGGATGAGATCTGTAATCCGGCTCTTGATACTTTAAATTTATCGCGGGCATTACTCTCCGATCTGAAGAGTTATAAGCTAAAAAAATTAGCCAAAAAGTTTAATGTTGATTTAGATAATCACCATCGAGCAGATGATGATGCAGAAGCTACAGCTCAGATATTTTTAGAACTTGTGGATTTGATGTTAGAACAAGAGGTAGACTCTTTAGATCAAATAAATAGCTTAACTAGTAAGATAGATTATAAGCGAATGCATCCTTATCATGCTACTATTTTGGTTAAGAATCAGACAGGCTTGAAGAATTTATATAAATTAGTTTCGCAAGCTCATGTAGAGAATTTTCACCGGGTGCCGCGTATCTTAAAGAGTGATCTATTAGAGAAGAGAGAAGGATTAATTGTCGGTTCAGCCTGTGAGGCGGGGCAATTATATAAGGCTGTGCTGCAGGGTAAGTCTGAGGATAAGTTAATAGAGATTGCTAAATTCTATGACTATTTAGAGGTACAGCCTATAGGTAATGCTAAGTTCTTATTAGAAGATGGCGAAGTTGAATCGATGGCTGATTTAAAAGAGATTAATCAGACGATCTATCAGTTAGGAGAGAAGCTAGGTAAGCCAGTTGCTGCAGCTGGTGATGTACACTTTATAGATCCTGAAGATAGTATCTACCGACAGATATTAATGGAGGGGCAAGGTTTTGATGATGCTGACCAGCAGGCTCCACTCTATTTTAGAACAACTGATGAGATGCTAGATGAGTTTGATTACTTCTCTCAAGATGTTGCTTATGAATTAGTAGTAGAGAATCCCAAAGAGATAGTAGAGGGTATAGAAGAAGTTAAGCCTGTTCCCGAGGGTCTATTTACGCCCACTATTGAAGGGGCAGAAGAGAATGTTAGAAATATGGCCTATCAAAAGGCTAAAGACTGGTATGGTGATCCACTGCCTGAATTAGTTGAAGATAGATTAGAGAATGAATTAGAATCAATTATTGGTAATGGTTATGCAGTTATTTATTTAATTTCACAAAAGTTAGTTAAAAAGTCATTAGAAGATGGCTATTTAGTTGGATCTAGGGGATCAGTAGGGTCTTCTTTTGCAGCTACTATGACAGATATTACGGAAGTTAATCCTTTACCGCCCCATTATAGATGTCCTGAATGTAAATATGCGAAGTTCTTTACGGACGGCTCGATTGGAGTAGGGATTGACCTTGATGATAAGTCCTGTCCTGAGTGTGGAACTGCACTGATTAAAGATGGTTTTGATATTCCTTTTGAAGTCTTTTTGGGCTTTGAAGGTGATAAAGTACCTGATATTGATCTTAACTTCTCAGGGGAGTATCAGCCGCAAGTTCACAATTATACCGAAGAGTTATTCGGTGAAGAGTATGTCTATCGGGCAGGAACCATCTCTACTATTGCAGACCGAACTGCCTATGGTTTTGTCAAAGGACATATGGAGGATAATAGTTTAACTTTGCGTGGAGCTGAAGTTGATCGCTTAGTAGATGGCTGTACAGGAGCACGAAAGACTACTGGGCAGCATCCAGGGGGGTTAATGGTTATTCCCGAAGAAAAAGATGTCTATGACTTTACCCCAATTCAAAAGCCGGCTAATGATATGGATAGTGATACCTTAACGACTCACTTTGATTATCATTCGATTAGCGGTCGCATCTTAAAGTTAGATATTTTAGGTCATGACGATCCAACAAGTATTAGAATGCTGCAGGATATTACAGGAGTTGATCCCCAAGAGATTCCTTTAGATGATCCACAGACTATGAAGATATTTTCGAGTATAGAGCCCTTGGAAGTAATAGAAGATGAAGTAGGAGTTAAACTGGGGACTTTAGGAATTCCCGAGTTTGGGACTAGCTTTGTACGCGGGATGTTAAGAGAAACGCGGCCGACCACCTTTGCTGAATTAGTCAGAATCAGTGGTCTCTCCCATGGGGCAGATGTCTGGTTAAATAATGCTCAAGATCTCATCCGTTCGGGGACAGCTAAACTATCAGAGGTTATTTCAGTACGTGATGATATTATGAATTATCTATTACAAAAGGGCGTCGAACCATCTACAGCCTTTTGGATTATGGAGCATGTCAGAAAAGGTAAGGGATTGACCGATGAAGAAGAGCAGGTGATGCGGGAGAATAATGTACCTAATTGGTATATTAAATCCTGTAAAAAGATTAATTATATGTTCCCTAAAGCTCATGCAGCAGCCTATGTGATGATGGCTTATCGCATTGCTTACTTTAAAGTACATTATCCTGAGGCTTTTTATAATACCTATTTTAGTATTAAATCTGATGACTTTGATGCTCAAATAGTCCTACAGGGTCAAGAGTTTATTGAAAAGAAGATTGCTGAGATAAATAATAAAGGTAATGATGCAACTGCTAAAGATAAGAGAACGCTGCGAGTCTTAAGGATAGTAGTTGAAGCTCTAGCGCGGGGCATTTCCTTCTGTCCTGTAGATATTTATGAATCTCAGATTAATAGGTTTCAAATTACAGAGGAAGGATTAAGACCGCCCTTAATTAGTTTAGATGGTTTAGGAACTAGAGCAGCAGAAAATATTGTAGATAAGAGAGAAGAAGAGTTCACTTCGATTGAAGATTTGAGTAATCAAGCAAGCTTGAGTAAGACAGTAATTGAAGTAATGAGAGAACACGGTTGTTTAGATGATCTACCGGAGACAAATCAACTCTCATTATTTGGATAAGAAAGCCTGTATTGATAGTCCGAGACTTAGAGGTCTAACTTGCAAATCAATTAGTAATGTGCTATAATATTCCTGCGATATATTGCTGATGTGTAAGGGAGCTTTAATAGTTGCGACTAGTCAGAGTGGGTTTTGGCCCACTCTTTAGCTATATGCGAAATTAAGTTAAAGGAAGAAGAGCATAAGATAAATGGAATTCGGGCATTAATACTAGTAACAAAGCATTTGGGAAGGAGGCAGAAGATGAGCAAAACTGTAACAGAAGAAGTGATGCAATTAGCTAATCCAATTGCTGAATCAAGAGGTCTAGAGTTAGTTGATGTAGAGTATAATAAAGAAGGAGAAAATTGGATTTTAAGAGTCTTTATCGATAAAGGAGAGGGAGTTTCAATTGCAGACTGTCAAGAAGTTAGTCGTGATTTAGAAGGTCAACTTGATCTTGTTGACCCTATTGAAAAGTCTTATTTGCTTGAGGTTTCTTCCCCAGGATTAGACCGCCCTTTAAAAGATGCAGAGGACTTTGCCAGATTCACGGGAAGATTAATTGATATTTCTACTTATGCCCCCATTAATGGTTCTAAAGAATTTACCGGTAAATTATTAGGATTAGAAGGCGAAGAGATTAGAATTGAAGTCGAAGGGGAGGAACTTTTAATTCCCCAAAATAAAGTTGCTAAGACTAAATTAGCAGTCGAGTTTTAGGCTCCATAAAGGAGGATTGTAAATGAATATTGAATTGATTCAGGCATTAGAAGAGATAGAAAAAGATAAAGGAATTCCCAAAGATATGTTATTAGAAGCTATTAAAGCAGCTCTGAAATCTGCTTATGGTAAGAGTGGACTTGGTTCTAAAGCTAATGCTGAAATTGAAATTGATGAAGATAATGGAGAAGTACATGTTTATTCTAGTAAAGAGGTTGTTGAGGAAGTAGAAGATGAAGAGAGTCAAATATCCCTAGAGGAAGCCCAAAATAAAAGTAAAGATGCTGAGCTTGGACAGCAATTAAAGATAGAGGTTACTCCAGCTAATTTCGGTAGAATCGCTGCTCAGACGGCACGTCAAGTTGTGATTCAAAGAATTAGAGAAGCTGAGCGCGATATTTTATATCAGGAGTTTGTGACGCGTGAGGGAGAAATTTTAACAGGGATTGTGCAGCGCTATCATGATGATAATGTAATCATTGATCTAGGACGTACGGAAGCATTACTTATTCCTCGAGAGCAGATTCCAAATGAGGATTATGAATCTAATGAAAGAATTAAGGTCTATATTGTTGAAGTTGAACAGACTACTAAGGGCCCTAACATTTTAGTTTCTAGAACACACCCGGGTTTATTAAAAGAATTATTTAAATTAGAAGTTCCAGAGATAGGTGATGGGACTGTAAATATAAAGTCAGTAGCTAGAGAGGCAGGATTTAGATCTAAAATTGCTGTTAATTCTGCAGATGATGATGTTGATGCTGTTGGAGCTTGTGTGGGGCCTAATGGACAGCGGGTACGATCAATTGTGAATGAATTGAATGGAGAGAAAATAGATATTGTAGAGTGGAATGCAGGGATTGAAACTTTTATCTCCAATGCTTTAAGTCCAGCTGAAGTAGTTGAAGTTAATATTGATAGTGAAGAAGTAGCGCAAGTAGTTGTGCCGGATTATCAGCTTTCTCTAGCCATTGGAAAAGAGGGGCAGAATGCTAGACTAGCTGCCAAATTAACAGGCTGGAAGATAGATATTAAGAGCGAATCTGAAGTAGAAGATGAATAAGGTATCAAGATAAAAGTAGCTTATAAAGATGTTTTTATCTTTAATACTATTATATTTTATAAAATCTTTTAATGATTTTGATTGTTTTGTTATTTGATTTTCCAGGAAATCTTGTTTGAACGTAGTGAGTTGGATTTCCTAGTGACTTTTTGTTTACTTTTGTGTCAGAGACAAAAGTAAAAGAAGAATTGAAAATGTAATATCGGGAGGGATATTATGGGTGTTAGGATTTATCAATTAGCAGATGAATTAGGTTTAGAGAATAAAGAATTAATTGAACTATTACAAGAGTTAGATATTGATGTAAGCAGTCATATGAGTACTATTGAGGATGGGTCAGCAGAGTTAGTGAGAGATATGTTAAACGAAGAAGAGAAAGAAGAAACAGAAGGAATAGAAGAGACAGGGGATATTATTGAAGTAGAAGGTGAGTTGACTGTTAAGGAATTAGGTGAAAAATTAAATATTAAACCTAATAAATTAATTACTGAATTAATTAATATGGGTACAATGGCTACTATCAATCAAAATCTTGAAATGGAGATGATGGAAGAGTTAGCAGGAGAGTATGGTTATCAGATTAAAGAGATTGAGAGTGAAGATGAAGAAGATGAGGATTACGGTTTGATCAATGATTATGAAGATGATGAAAAAGACTTAAAACTACGTCCGCCAGTTGTAACAGTAATGGGGCATGTTGATCACGGTAAGACTACTCTATTGGATGCAATTAGAAAAACAAGTGTCACTGAAGAAGAAGCAGGAGGGATTACTCAGCATATTGGAGCTTATCAGGTTGATGTGGATGGGCAAAAGGTAACTTTTCTTGATACACCTGGTCACGAAGCCTTTACCTCAATGAGAGCTAGAGGAGCTCAAGCAACTGATGTGGCTATTATAATTGTAGCAGCTGATGATGGAGTAATGCCGCAAACAGTTGAAGCAATCAACCATGCTCAAGCAGCTGAAGTGCCAATTATAGTTGCAGTTAATAAGATAGATAAACCCAATGCACAGCCCGAAAAGGTTAAGCAGGAATTAACTGAACATGGTTTAGTAGTCGAGGAATGGGGCGGCGATACAATTGCAGTACCAATCTCTGCTCTTCAACAGCAGAACTTAGATGAACTATTAGAAATGGTATTATTAACAGCAGAGATGGAAGAGTTAAAAGCTAATCCCAATCGAGCAGCAAATGGAGTAATTGTAGAAGCGGAATTAGATAGAGGACGTGGGCCAGTTGCTACAGTATTAGTTAAGAATGGAACCTTAAAGGTTGGAGATCATATTGTAGTTGGTTCAGCTCATGGTCGAGTACGAGCAATGATAGATGACCACGGTCAGCGCGTGGAAAGTGCAGGACCAGCAACTCCTGTTGAAGTATTAGGGCTCTCTGATGTGCCGAGTGCAGGAGATGTGTTAGAAGTACTGCCAGATAGTTCTGAAACTAGAGAAGTTGCTGAAGAAAGAGAAGAAGAAAAACGAGCTAAAGAATTAGTTGACCATAAGACTGCTGTCAATTTAGATGATCTATTTGAAAAGATTCAGCAAGGTGAGATTAAAGACTTAAATATTGTTATTAAAGCAGATGTGCAGGGTTCTATTGAAGCATTAAAAGAGTCTTTGTTAGAATTAAGCACGGAAGAAGTGCAGGTTAATGTAGTACACGGTGGTGTAGGTGGTATTACCGAGACTGATGTAATGTTAGCCTCTGCCTCGAATGCTATTATTATTGGATTTAATGTCCGACCGGGGACTAATGCACGCCAGATTGCAGAGAAAGAGAATATAGATATTAGAACTTATCGCGTCATATATCGTGCTATTGAAGATGTGCGTAAAGCGATGGAAGGTCTATTAGAGCCTGACTATAAAGAAGTAGTGATTGGGGAAGTAGAGGTGCGTGATGTATTTAAAGTACCGGATGTAGGGATGATTGCTGGTGCTTATGTAAAGAATGGAGAAGTTAAAAGAGATGCTGAGTTAAGATTATTAAGAGATGGTAAGATTATTCATGAAGGAAAGGTTTCATCTCTGAAGCGTTTTAAGAATGATGTTAAAGAGGTTAAAGAAGGTTATGAATGTGGAATTGGAATTGAAGACTATAATGACCTAAAAGTTGGAGATATAATGGAAGTTTATGAGTATGAAGAGGTAAAGAGAACTCTATAGATTTGGGGAGGGATTAAAATGGTTAATCATCGCCCAGAACGAGTTGCTGAATTAATTAGAGAAGAGGTCAGCCAATTGTTACGTAGAGAGGTTAAAGATCCCCGAATTGGTGATTTTGTTTCTGTAACTGATGTTGAAGTATCAGGTGATTTGCGCCATGCTAAAGTCTTTGTAAGTACAATTGAAGATAATGAAGAAGAATTGATGGAAGGTTTAGAGTCGACGCGTGGTTTTATTAGAAAAGAGATCGGTAATCGAATTAGATTACATCATACGCCAGAGGTCATCTTCCGCTATGATAATTCGATTGAACGAGGAGCCCGTATTTTTGAAATTATTGAAGATTTAAACGAGGGTGAAGAAGATGGCAAAGAGTAATGAGCTTAATTCAATTATAAAACTGATAAAAGAGAATGAAAAGTTCTTAATTAGCAGCCATGTCAATCCTGATGGGGACAATATTGGGTCTGTTTTGGCCCTTAAAATATTTTTAGAGCAGTTAGGGAAGAAAGTAGAAGCAGTGATTGATGATGGCGTTCCTGACTGCTTTTCTTTTTTGGCCCAAAGTGAAGATATAAAAGAGTATAGTCCTGAATTAGAGATAGATTTCGATCTTATATTTACTTTAGACTCAGGTGATTGGGGAAGAATTGGTGATGTAGATAATTTAGTTGATGATGAAATAGTTGTTAATATTGATCACCATGCTGATAACACACTCTATGGTGATTATAATTTAGTGACTGATGCAGCAGCTACTGCAGCAGTAGTTTATCAGCTGATAATAAACTTGGATAAATCCCAACTAAACCACGAGTTAGCTACTGCTATTGCTACAGGATTAATTACTGATACTGGTTCGTTTCGTTATTCAAATACTAGGTCTCACACCCATGAAATTATGGCTGAACTATTGAAGTTTGATGTAGATACTAACTATATTACTCGTCAGGTGTTTGAGAATAATAGCTATCAGAGTCTAAGGCTTAAAGCTAAAGTATTAGATACGCTAGAAGTTGATAAGACAGGTCAAATTGCGTGGGTTAAAATTCCTGAAGATTTTTTAGAAGAAGTAGATGCTACCTGGGAAGATGCAGAAGGAATTGTGAGTTATCCCCGCAGCTTAAAAGGTGTTGAAGTTGCAGTCTTATTTAAAGAATATGGGCCGCAAGAGATAAAAGTCAGTTTAAGGTCTAATCAATATTTTCCAGTCAATCAAGTAGCCCATCAATTTGACGGTGGTGGACATGCTAAGGCTGCTGGATGTTTATTGGAATCTAAATTAGAGGAAGCAGAAAAAGAGGTAATTGAGGTAGTTAAAAAAGAGCTAAAGAGTTATGAAAATGCTAAAGTACAGTAAATTAGAGAGGAGGGAAGGCAATTCCTCCCCATCAATATATAGATGGGGTTTTCTTGCCGGAGTTTAGATGAGAATTATTTACAATCGTCCTTGTAATTCAGAGTTGGTGTTAACTATTGGATCTTTTGATGGGATTCATTTAGGGCACCGTCAAATTATAAAGCAAACAGTTCAAGAAGCCCAAAACTATAATTGTGATAGTGCTTTATTGACTTTTACTCCTCATCCTTTAGAGGTTATTGCTCCTGCTGCTGCTCCAAAATATTTAACTAACTACCACCAGAAGGTAAGATTAATTAAGCATTCTGGCATTAATCGTATAATCTTTAAACGTTTTAACCAAGAGTTTGCAGAATTATCTTATCAAGAATTTATAAAGAAATATTTAGTGGAGCGTTTTACAGTTAAGAAGATTATAGTGGGAGCAGATTTTAGATGTGGTTATCAGAGTGGTGGTACACCAGATAGGATTAAAAAGTTAGGAGCTAAGTATAATTTTGAAGTAGAAAAGGTGCCGCCAATTAAGATAGATAACCGAGAGATAAGTAGTACATATATTAGAGAGTTGGTTAAAGCAGGTGATGTTAAAAAGGTTAAGCATCAATTAGGTAGAAACTTTAAGGTGGAGTGTAAGGTAGTTGCTGGAGATGGACGCGGACGGACATTAGGCTATCCGACAGCAAACTTGAAGCCGGTAACTAATTACGTTTTACCTCCAGCTGGAGTTTATGCTTGTCGAATCCAAATTGAAGATGAAGTCTATAATGGAGTTGTAAATGTAGGTTATAGACCTACCTTTGATAAAGATGATCTTTCAATTGAAATTCATATTTTCAATTTTTCTGATATGATATATGAGCAGAGAATAGAGTTAGAGTTTATAGAACATATTAGAGAGGAAGAAGACTTTTCTGATAGAGAAGAGTTGATTGCACAGATAAAGAAAGATGAAGTAAAGGCTAAAGAAATTTTGGCTTTATAGCTGTAAGCTGTCAGCTATGAGCTATGAGCAGATGTGATTTTTACGGTTTTTATACCCAGGCTGTGCCTGGGTATAGTTAAAGTCAAGAGCTAAATCTGAAACCTAAATTCAAAACTGAGCTAATAGTTTATTATTGTTTTGTTTTTAGCAGATTTTGATTTTGAACTTAGTTCTTGATTGAGCTGACAGCTGACCGCCCACAGCTCACAGCTAATGCCACTTTATATAGTTTTTTATTTACTTTTAATTAATCTTATGTTAGAATAATAAACAGTTATGTAACCATTTTCTAGGTCAAACTGTTGACTCCGACATTTAACTTGGGAGATGGGGCTTTAGACATTTAAAGGAGGTGAAGTAAATGTTATCACAAACTAAGAAAGAAGAGATTATTGAAGAATATGCTGTTCATGAAAATGATACAGGTTCTGCACAAGTGCAAATTGCTCTTTTAACAGAAAAGATTAAGCAACTTACTGAACACTTAAAAGATCATAAGCAGGACTTTAATTCAAGACGAGGGCTAGAAAAGATGGTAGGTAAGAGAAAGAGTCTACTAAACTATTTAAAAAATAATGAAGTTGAAGAGTATAGAGAATTAATTGCTAAGTTGAATATTAGAGGTTAAATATATAATCAAGAGATAAGTGCGGACTTTTCCGCACTTATCTCTTGATTATTGAACTTAATTAAAGAATATATTTGTATTAAGTAAGGAATTATAGTCAATATAAAAGGGAAAGGAGCTAAAAATATGGGAAATAGTTGGTCAGTTGATTTTGGAGGAAGAGATTTAACTATTGAGACTGGTGACTTAGCTCAACAAGCTAATGGATCAGTTCTAGTAAGATATGGAGAAACTGTAGTTTTAGTAACTGCTACTATGGATGAACCCAGACCTGGTATGAGTTATTTTCCGCTAATGATTAATTATGAAGAGAGATTATATGCTGTAGGAAAGATTCCAGGAGGATTTATTAAGCGGGAAGGAAAGCCGAGTGATGCTGCTACATTAGCTGCCCGGTTAATTGATCGTCCGCTGCGTCCATTATTCCCAAAAGGAATGAGACATGATGTACAAGTAGTAGCTACAGTATTATCGGTTGATAATGATAATGCACCTGATATTGCTGCTATGGTAGGAGCTTCAGCAGCACTAGCAATTTCTGATATTCCATTTGAAGAGCCGATTGCGGGCACGAGAGTGGGATTAATTGATGATGAGTATGTAATCAATCCTACTAGTGAAGAGATGGAAGAAAGCCAGTTAGATATAACTGTTGCAGGAACTGAAGACGCAGTTATGATGGTTGAAGCTGAAGCAGATGAGGTCTCGGAAGCAGAGATAATTGAAAGCATTAACTTTGGACAAGATGCTATTAAAGATGTTGTCAGACTGCAGAAAGAAATGGTTGCAGAGATTGGTAAGGAAAAGGCGGATATAGATTTAGAGATAGTAGAAGATTCTGAATTAGAGGCAGAAGTAGAGGATTATGTTGGAAATAGCTTAAGTCAAGCTCTACAGACAGAGGATAAAGCTAAAAGAGGAGAAGCAGTTAGTAAAGTACGTGACGAGGTAGTTGAGCACTTTGAGGAAGAAATTCCTGAAGAAGAGCAGGATAAAAAGATGCAAGTAGTCAAAGATACTTTAGATAAACTTTCTAAAAATGCAATTAGAGATTTAGCCTTGAATGAAGGGGTAAGAATTGATGGACGTAGTTTAGATGAAGTGCGTTCTATCTCTTCTAAGGTAGGAGTATTACCGCGTGCTCATGGTTCAGGGGTCTTTAGTCGTGGACAGACTCAAGCTATGTCAGTAGTTACTTTAGGTGCTGTAGGAGATGAGCAGGTATTAGATGGTATAGAAGAAGAAGAGTCTAAACGATATATGCATCATTATAATTTTCCACCTTATAGTGTTGGAGAAACTAATCCATTACGTTCCCCTGGTCGTAGAGAGATTGGACATGGTGCTTTGGGTGAAAGAGCACTAAAACCAATGATTCCTGCTGAAAATGAATTTCCATATACGATTCGAGTTGTATCTGAAGTTCTATCTTCTAATGGTTCTACTTCACAAGCAAGTATTTGTGGTAGTACATTATCATTAATGGATGCAGGAGTTCCAATTAAGAGACCAGTAGCAGGTATTGCTATGGGATTGATGAAAGAAGATGATGATTATGTTGTCTTAACTGATATTCAGGGTATAGAAGATCATAATGGAGATATGGACTTTAAGGTAGCAGGAACTGAAAAAGGAATTACTGCTCTACAGATGGATATGAAGGTTAAAGGTATCTCGTCTGACATTTTATCAGAAGCTTTAGAAGAAGCTAATAAAGGTCGGACTCATATCTTAAACAAAATGATGGAGACGATCTCTAAATCTCGGTCAGAACTGTCTGAACATGCTCCAAGTATGATTACTATGCAGATTGATCCTGAAAAGATTAGAGATGTCATAGGTAAGGGTGGAGAAACTATTAAAGGTATTGTTGATCAAACTGGAGTTAAAGTTGATATCGAAGATGATGGGACTGTTTTTCTTGCTGCTGAAGACCAAGAGAGCGGCCAAGAAGCTAAGCGGATAATTGAGAAATTAACTGAAGAGGTTGAAGTAGGAAATATGTATATGGGTGAGGTTAAGAAGACAGTTGATTTTGGAGCTTTTGTAGAAATTTTACCTGGTAAAGAAGGTTTAGTTCATATTTCTGAATTAGCAGACCATCATGTTAAGCAGACTGAGGATATCCTTAAAGAAGGAGAAGAAGTCTTAGTTAAAGTAATTGATATTAACGACCGCGGTATTAGTCTATCTAGAAAAGAAGCTATAGTTGATGAAGAGAGCAATTAATCTAAAATGCATAAACTAGATTCTTTCTGGTTTATGTTTTAATCTCTTTTTCTCTTTGCATAGATATATTTTGCTTAATTTGCAGGAAAATAAAAGGTGATGTCGAATATGTTTAAAGGCGGCTCTATCTCCTAAAAAAAGGGATAGAGTTTTTTATTATTTTAATGAGTTAGATTATAATAATAGATGTGGAGGGTGGTATTATTAAATTTGGTGTACATACTTCAATTGCAGGAGGTATCGATAAAGCTGTAGTTAGAGCAGGAAAATTAGGCTGTGATACAGTACAGATCTTCTCTTCTAATCCGCGCGGTTGGAAGACAAGGGATTTAAGCGCAGAGGAGATTCATAAGTTTAACGATAGATTAGTTGAATATAAGATTGATCCTGTTATTATTCATGCTCCTTACTTAATTAACTTAGCTTCTCCTAAAGAAGAGTTATATCAAAAGTCTATTAGTGCTCTTAAAGAGCAAGTACAGAGAGCTAATAGAATTGGAGCTCAGTACTTTGTTTTACATCCAGGTAGTCATACAGGCGGAGGACTGAAAAAAGGACAGCAGCGAATTACTGCTGCTTTAAATGAAGTCTTAAGTACAACCGAGCTTAAGTTCCAACTCTTATTAGAGAATGTTGCTGGAGCAGGAACTGCAATTGGAACTACTATTGAAGAATTGGCTGAAATTTATGATAGTTTAATAGATAAATCTCAAATAGGTCTCTGTTTTGATACGTGCCATGCTTTTGCTGGTGGTTATGACTTAAAGAGTGAGAAAAAATTAGAAGAGTTACTTACTCTAATTGATAATGTTTTTGGCTTAGATAATTTAGGTGTAATCCATGCAAATGATTGCAAGGGAGATTTAGGAAGTAATAAAGATCGCCATCATCATATTGGAGAAGGTAAGATTGGTACTTTAGGGTTTGAAAGATTAGTTAATCATCCTCAATTAAAGGATAAAGCATTTATCCTAGAGACACCAATTGATGAAGAAGGTAATGATGAAAAAAATTTAGCTGCTATTAGGAGTTTAGTTAAGTAATGAGTTCAGTATTATGAATCTAATAAGTAATTTAGCTCAGAACACTAGTCAGGGGAAAGGGATGGGATGAAAAAGTGAAACGGATGATAACTTTAGTTATTTGTTTATTTCTTTTATTTAGTTTTAGCAATAATACTACTGCAGCACCAACCTTTCAAATTGATCTAATTTATGAAGTTAAACAAGGGGATACCTTATATGACTTAGCTCATGAATTTGACCTTAAACTTCACAAGTTAAGAAGAGTAAATGATTTAGCAGATGATGAAGCAATTAAAGTAGGCGATGAATTGATAATTCCTAACGTTAATAGTTTAAAAGAAGGGGAAGGAGAGGAAGAAAGAAAAACTTCATTATATGAGTCTAAGCAGGAGAGAGAAAATTATCAGTTAAATTATAAGCAGCAGTATAATATTCAAGTTAAAAAGGGTTCCTCAGCCCAAAATGTTGATGTTAGCAATTTAAGAACTTTAGAATATCATGTTAGACGCGGTGATAGTTTATATGACTTGGCCCAAGAATTTAGAACTAGTATAGAAGTAGTACAGAAATTAAATGATTTAGAAGAAACTAACGTAATTAGACAAGGGGATAAAATCAAACTACCAATTAATAATTTAACTCAAAAAGAAGTAATCTCTCATACAATGGATGAACAGGAGTTTGAGTTATTAGCTCGCTTAATTCATGGAGAGGCTCGTGGTGAAAGTTATATCGGTCAAGTAGCGGTTGGAGCTGTAATTTTAAATCGGGTGCTCAGTTCTTATTTTCCTGATAATCTACGTAGTGTAGTTCACCAACCTGGACAGTTTAGTCCAGTTGCTAACGGGCAGATTAATCTACATCCTAATCGGACGGCCTATCGGGCAGCAAAGGCAGCACTACAGGGCAAAGATCCAACAAGAGGAGCCTGTTATTTTTATAATCCTCGCACAGCAGAAAATAGATTGTGGTTTAAGAGTCGTGAAGTAGTAGTTGAAATTGGAAATCATGTTTTTGCTAAATAATCAAGTCTTGGTTGAGGCTTGATTATTTACTTTTTTGTGCGTTAAATAACATTAAGTACCTTTGCGAATTACAAAGTAATCAAGTATAATTATGAATGCTTAATTTAAATTTTTGAAAGGAGGAATTGATTGATGGAGAAGAAGATTAATTTGTTAGTAGTTATGCTAATTATGGTGAGTGTTTTATTGAGTTCTGTAGCAGTTGTTGAAGCTCTAGGTTTAGGACAGAGACTCTTAAAATTTGGTCATATTGGTTCTGATGTGAAGCAGTTACAAGAAGAACTGCAGTCTTTAGGACATTATTATCATGCAGCAGATGGTATTTATGGGAAACTAACTGAAAGAGCAGTTATTAGATTTCAGCAGTTTAATAATTTAAGAGTGGACGGTTTAGCTGGCTATGCGACCATTAATAGATTAAAAGATATAACAAATAAAAGTAATGATAATATTTATTATGTACAGCCAGGAGATACTATCTCTGAAATTGCAGATAAATATAATGTTAGTCTTCAAGAACTAAAATATTGGAATAATATAAATTATAATTATATCAATGTAGGGCAGAAACTAGAAATAAAAGAGTCTCTTTCTAAGGTTAGTGCTCATAATTTAAGCAGAGAAGAGTTGGATTTATTAACAAGAGCTGTTTATTCAGAAGCAAGAGGAGAGAATTTAGAAGGACAGGTAGCTGTTGCTGCAGTAATCTTGAATCGAATTGAAGATCATAGGTTTCCAAGTACTGCTAAAGGTGTTATCTTTCAGCCGTGGGCTTTTACAGCAGTTCATGATGGACAGTTTTGGTTAACTCCAGATGATTCTGCTAGACGAGCGGTTGAATTAGCTCTTAAAGGTTGGGATCCCTCTGCAGGAGCAACTTTTTATTATAATCCAGCTAAGGTAACTTCAAATTGGATTTATACTAGATCAATTATTACTAGGATCGGAAAACATTATTTTGCAAGTTAAGCAAGGAGCCAGTTTTGGTTTCTTGTTTTTCTTTTTTGTTGGATAATTAGAGTTTTTTTGATACACTTAATATAGTCTATACAAGAAAAGGCAAAGGTAATACTACTGCCGCATTATGATTAAAAGCAGAGATGATTAAATCAGGGCAATGGACTGTCCTCTGTAGAAAGGATTACTAGTCGCCGTGGTATTGAATATTAAATTTTAGGAGGATTTGTTATGGCAACTAAACTAATTTTAGTTAGACATGGAGAGACTAATTGGAATAAAGAATCTAGATTTCAAGGCAATAAAGATATTGCTCTCAATCAAAAGGGGGAAAGACAGGCCCATAAATTGGCCGAGAGGTTAGCAAAAGAAGAGATTGATGTTATCTATAGTAGTGATTTAGATAGAGCTTATAAGACTGCACAAATAATAGCAGCCAAGCATAATCTTGCTGTTCAGACGCGCAGTAACTTACAAGAAATAGACTTTGGTGTTTGGGAAGGGTTAACTTATCAAGAGATTAATGAACAGTATCCTAATGAGTTTGAATCTTGGCAGAAAAATCCAAAAGTAAATAATCCAGAAGGTGGAGAGAGTTTAAAGGATATTGAGGCTCGTGTCTGTAAGGCTCTGACAGAAATATTAGAAGAGCACGAAGGTAAGACTATATTAATTGCAGCCCATGGTGGAGTTAATCGAGTGGTAATTAGTAATTTTTTAGATATGCCTTTGGATAGATGCTGGCGTTTAAGTCAAGATAATACTGCTGTTAACATAATCAATTTTTATCGCTCTCAAATAATTTTAGATATCTTTAATTCAACTTTTCACTTAAGGGAAGATAATTATTAAAGGATTTAATCTTTCTTTTAAAAAAGTAAAGATTCTGATTTAAAAAGAGCCCCTGTTAATAGGAGCTCTTTTTGCTATTAAATTAAATTTTAGAGCTAAGATGCTTCTTTTTTAAATAGATAGTAATAGTGATTAAGATTAATAGATAGATAATAAAGATAGTAAAGCCGAGTTGAATACCGAGCCATTGATTAATTGCTCCTGCTATCTTATTGGCGAATAGGATATTACCTAAGCTGCCTGCAGTGAGAGTAAGTCCTACAATAGCTGATACATTTTTTTCAAATACTTCAAACATAACTGCTTGAATAGTTGCAAAATGAGGTGCAATGAAGAGACCAGTGAGTGAGAAAAAGAAAGCAAAGCTTGGTGGTCCAAATAGACCTAATGAAATAGTAACAACTGCAATCGAAGCTGAAGTAATAATTGTTTTAATATATCCTACTCTCTCCACAATGAAACTTGCTATTAAACGCCCAAAAGTAAATAAGATAAAAAAGCCGAACATATATGTACCAATCTCTTTAGGCGTTCTATGTTGAATATCATCTAAATAGACTCCTAACCAACTACTCAATCCTATTTCTGTTCCTACATAAAACGAAAACATAAAGATAAATAGCCAAACTCGCTTATCTTTTAGAACTTCTATTACCTTAGTTTCATCTGATGATTCCTCATGTGAGTTGTGGGGAAAAGTAGGAATAAAACTGAATACAAATAGACTTAATAATAAGATGATACCAAAAGAATAGACTGCTTCCCAGCGAAAGCCTAGATTAAGAATGAAGGGAGCATATATTTGAGCTGAAGCAGAGCCAATGCCAAAGAAAAAATGTAATAAATTCATCATCTTACCCTTGTTTTTAGTAAAGATACGTGAAGCCAATGAATTTCCTGCTACATTTATTGTTCCCATACCTAGACCGATAACAAATATAACAAGCATTAATAAATAATATTGACTAATAAAATAAATTGCTGCTAAACCACAGATGCCAATCATTAAACCTGCTCTAAATACTCTCTTCAAGCTAAACTTTTCAATTAAAAAGCCACTAAAGAGACTAGCTAAGCTAGCTCCAACAGAGAAGAACATTAAAACTGTTCCTAATTGGGAATAATTAATTCCATAGTCTTCTTGTAATAAAGGATTAGTTAAACCTCTAACATTCATAATCAAACCAAAAGATAAGAGCATAATAAATGCTAAAACAACTAATAGTTGATGGTTTTTTGATCTTTTCATTATTTCGCCCCCTACTGCTGATAAATTAGCTATAATAATAGTTATTAGAATCAGTTTTTTCGTTAATAGTATACAATATTTGAATTAATAGCTCAAATATAATATTAATTATTTTAGATTTGCTTATTTAATGTATATATATCGCTTCTAATACACATAATGATAAGGAAACTAAATTAAAAGTTCTTAGTTGAGCTTAATAGTAAAGATATAGAGTTGAACCTAATCTACTAATCAAAGATATGATTTAGCTAAAAACTAGTTTGGTAGGGGGGGAATAGATGAGGAAAAAAGTTGAGTTATCAGGAGTTAATACATCAGAATTGCCTGTTCTATCTAATCAAGAGATGAGAAAATTATTTAAAAAAATGCAGCAGGGAAATGCGACAGCTAGAAATACGATAGTAGGAGGTAACTTAAGATTAGTTTTAAGTGTTTTGCAGAGATTCAATAATCGTGGAGAACCAATTGATGATTTATTTCAAGTAGGATGTATTGGATTAATGAAGGCAATTGATAACTTCGATTTAAGCAAGAATGTTAAATTTTCTACTTATGCAGTGCCAATGATTATTGGTGAGATAAAGCGGCATTTAAGAGATAATAATCCGATTAGAGTTAGCCGCTCCCTACGTGATACAGCATATAAAGCTTTACAGATGAAAGAAGAGATTGAGAGTAAGAATGCTGAAGAGGTAAATTTAACGGAAGTAGCTCAAGAAATAGGCATTCCCAGAGAAGAAATTGTCCATGCTCTAGATGCAATTCAAGATCCAATCTCTTTATTTGAACCAATTTATAATGATGGAGGGGATCCTATTTATGTCTTAGACCAAATTAGCGATAATGATAAAGATAATGAAAGTTGGTTAGAGGGGATAGCTGTGCGTGAAGCTTTAAGAAAGTTAGAAGAAAGAGAGAAATTAATCTTAGCTCTTCGCTTTTATGAGGGTAAGACACAAATGGAAGTAGCAAATAATATCGGTATTTCTCAAGCTCAAGTTTCACGTTTAGAGAAAGCTGCTCTTAAAGACCTTAAAAAACATGTTAAAGAAGATTAATAATTTGGAGAAGATATAATTGCTTAACTTTAATAGTTTAAAAGTAGCGCTACTTTTAATTAAAAGAGATAAATTAGTTTAATTTTATTAAAGAGAATTAATAAGTCTATTATTTCAGTAACAAACTTATATCTCATACATATAATTACTATAGAATGAGAATCATAATTTTAATGGAAACCACAAAAACTGTATCAACTGTAAACTGCTCTGTAGTTTATTGTTTTTGATTGTATGCTTTTGATTTTAACTGTCCCTACGGGTCTTGATAAAGACCCTTCGTGAAAACCACAAAAACCGTATCAACTGTAAACTGTAAACTGTAAACTGTATTAGGGAGGGGGGGATGATAGTGAAGACTTCAGAATTAAGTGCGAAGGATGTTGTAAATATTAGTAATGGGCAGCGGCTAGGAGAAATAGTTGATGTTGATATTGACTTAACAGAAGGTGCAATTAAAGGTATTATGATTCCACAGCACAATAGTGTATTTAATTTTTTATCTAAAGAAGAGAAGGTCTATATAGCTTGGGATGATATACATAAAATAGGAGAAGATGTGGTTTTAGTTAAACTAATGAATGAAGAAGCTCAACTATTAGATTAACTATCTTAAGAGTTTTAGAATGATTTGCAGGAATTAAAAGAACTATCTAGAAATTAGTTAAGTGATTAATATAGCAACTTAGCCATAATTATTGGTCTATGATTAAAAGAGATTATTGCAGATACTAATAAGTTATTTAGCTGAGAGCACTAATTATAATTCAGGAGGTGAGGGATACCTCAATTATTGGGGTAATAAATAATGAAATGTCCATACTGTACTAATTTAGAGAGTAAAGTAATTGATTCTAGAGCCACAGAAGATAATACAACAATTAGACGTAGAAGAGAATGCTTAGAGTGTGGGAAACGATATACTACTTATGAGAGAATAGATGACCTGCCTGTAATGGTGATTAAAAGAGATGGGAATCGAGAAAGGTTTAATCGCAATAAAATTTTAAATGGCTTGTTAAAGGCTTGTGAAAAGAGAGCTGTATCGCGCGAACAACTAGAAAGTGTAGTCAATACAATAGAACAGAAAGTAAAGAATCAAATGGAGAATGAAGTTGATAGTACAATTATTGGCGAATTAGTAATGGATCATTTACGGCAAATAGATGAAGTAGCTTATGTACGATTTGCATCTGTCTATCGTCAGTTTAAAGATATTGAAACTTTTCGGCAGGAACTAGATAAATTATTAGGTAATTAAATGGAGGAGTTAAATTTTGAGTTTAATAAAAGAAATAGATAATTATTTAAAAAAATATAGAGTTGTAGATGTAATTAATAAAGATATGGACTACTTATTTATTTTAGAGTCACCGCATATAGCTGAAATAAAACAGGGCTATCCAGTAGCTGGAAATTCTGGGGTGGAGATGACTAAGTTCATCTATGATGAAGATGATGAAGATGCTTTTGGTAAATTAGTCAATAATAAAGATGATTATAAGAATCAATATCACGGCTTAAATAAGTTTTCGATTATGAATGTCGTACCGGCCCCTATGCAAGCTAGTGCCCTAAAGGAGTGTGATGTATCCTCTGCAGAGGGAAAGATAGTAGCTATCTTAGAAAAGTTGCGAGTCAATTATGCTGCTAAAAGGCATCGTAATTCAGACTGGAACCAGGTTAAAGAAGTATTAATTGATAATTTTGCTCATAGATTAGATGATATTTT
>JAWOFC010000221.1:0-4141 GCA_046482455.1 Halanaerobacter sp.
TCACTTTTTACTCATTACTGCTCTTCACTTTTTACTCATTACTGCTCTTCACTTTTTACTCATTACTGCTTTTAGCCTTTTACTCTTCCTCACGACCCATAGCTCATAGTTCACAGCTGATTTTGCCCCTCCGAGTTTTCTAAAGTACAGAAAACTCTCCGTGTAGCCCATTTCTCTCTACTTTAAGCCAATCAACTGCGCAATCTATATACATATTTTTTTACCTATTGCCTACTTGCTACTCATTACTGCTCTTCACTGATTACTGCTCTTACTCGCTTTTTAATCCCTGCTCTATCTAATCCATAACGCGCTCGCAGTTGGGCTTGTGAGCCGTGTTCAATAAACTTATCAGGTAGTCCAATTCTCGTTAAATTAGTATCTAGATTCTTATCAACTATTAATTCTGCCACAGCACTACCAAAACCACCTTCTAAAAGGTGCTCTTCGGCTGTGAATAAATAGTCATGCTCTGCGGCCAAGTCAGTGATTAACTCTTCATCTAAAGGTTTTACAAAACGGCTATTAACAACTGTTAAATCCAGACCTGCAGCTGCTAATTCTTGAGCAGCTTCTAAGGCTCTATGAACCATTGCACCAATAGCTAAAATAACTCCATCTTCTCCCTCCTGCAGCACTTCTGCTCTACCTATGGCAAGGGGCTTAATCTCACCTTCACTTTCAGAGACACCGATTACTTCTCCGCGCGGATATCTAAAGGCAATTGGCCCTTGCTCGTATTGCGCTGCAGTCTTAACCATTGTTCTAAGCTCTCTTTCATCTTTAGGCGCCATAACTGTCATCTGAGGCATATGACGCAGAAAGGAAAAGTCCATAACTCCTTGATGTGTCTCTCCATCTGCCCCTACTAATCCTGCACGGTCTAAAGCCAATTTAACTGGAGCCTTCTGCAAACAGACATCATGGACTAATTGGTCATAAGAACGCTGTAAGAAGGTAGAATAGATAGTTACAAAAGGCTTTAAACCCTCTAGAGCTAGACCTGCACCATAAGTCACTGCATGCTGCTCAGCAATGCCGACATCATAGAAACGCTCTGGAAACTCTTCTTTAAATTCGCCCACAACTTTTTCCATAGCAGCGCTAATAGCAACAACCTCTTCATCTTCTCTAGCTAGCTTAGTCAACTCTTGGCTATAAATATCAGTATAGGTTGCTTTAGTACGGGGCTTCTTCTTCTCTCCAGTTCTAATATTGAAAGGACTAACACCGTGGTATTTAGATGGATTATCCTCGGCTGGTTGATAGCCTTTACCTTTAGTAGTAATTGTATGGACTAAGACTGGCCCTTCAATATTTTTAGCATTCTCTATAGTTTTAGCTGTAGCCTTTATATTATGTCCATCAATTGGCCCTAAATAAGTAAATCCCATCTCTTCAAATAAGATTCCTGGAATCACTAAAAACTTTAAACTATTCTTTAATTTAGCAGCTGTCTGAGTAATCTGACTACCAAAGCCGGGAATCTTATTTAGTATATTTCCTATATCTTTCTCTACTTGATGTAGATAAGGATTACTACGTACCTTACTTAAATAATTTGATAATGCCCCTACATTCTCTGCAATTGACATCTCATTATCATTTAAGACTACTAATAAATCTTTATCACAATGTCCTGCATGATTTAAAGCTTCAAAGGACATACCTGCCGTCAATGCGCCATCGCCAATCACTGCTGCTATTGTCTGCTCTTGGCCCTTTAAATCACGTGCTGCAGCCATACCTAATGCTGCCGAAATAGAAGTACTACTGTGACCAACATTTAAGTGATCGTGTTCACTCTCTTCGCGTTTAGGAAAACCACTTAAACCATTTAGTTGACGCAGACTATTAAACTCCTCTTTGCGACCTGTAATTAACTTATGTGCATAAGCTTGATGCCCAACATCCCAGACTATTTTATCTTGGGGACTATCCAAAACAGAATGGAGAGCCAAAGTCAACTCTACTACTCCTAAGGAAGAAGCTAAATGACCTCCCGTTTCAGATAAACTAATTATAATTTCATCTCTAATCTCTTCAGCCAAAATCTCTAATTGCCGATAATTGAATCCTTTAATATCTTGAGGAGAATCTATTTGAGATAATAATTCGTTCATATCAGATATCACCTTCATTTACAAATATTTGTTAATACTCCCGCTGGACAATATATTCAGCTAAATCTCTTAAAATACCAACCTCATCAGTCTCTCCAAAAATATCTAATGCTTCCTTAGCCTCTTCTATCATCTCTACAGCTAACTCCTTTGACTTATCAAGACCATAAATAGTGGGGAAAGTCGCCTTCTCTTTATTAGAATCACTACCGACTGCCTTACCTAATTTTTCAGCCGAACCTTCAACATCTAAGATATCATCTACAACTTGAAAAGCCAAACCAATCTTTTCTGCATAAGTAGTTAAAGCTCTTAATTCTTCTTCACTAGCTCCTCCTGCTACAGCTCCAATTCTAACTGAAGCTTTAAGTAAAGCACCCGTTTTATGACGGTGTATATAATCTAGTTCTTGACTATCAATCTCTCTTCCTTCTGCTTCAATATCTACTACCTGCCCCCCAACCATACCTTGATGCCCAGCACCTTGGGCTAACTCTTTAGTAACCAAATTTATCTTTTCAGCCTCTACTCCTTCCATTTCACTCAGCAGTTCAAAAGCTAAAGTCAATAATGCATCCCCAGCTAAAATGGCCAGAGCAGGACCAAACTTCTTATGATTACTAGGCTGTCCTCTTCTCATATCATCATCATCCATACTAGGTAAGTCATCATGAATGAGAGAATAGTTATGGACTAACTCAAGAGCACAGGCGGCTGGCATTACCCTCTCTTCCTTTAAATCACCTACTAATTGTGCTGCTATTAAAGTTAAGATGGGGCGTAGACGTTTACCACCTGCTAAAACACTATAACGCATAGATTGATGGAGTTTAGTTGGCTTTAAATCTGCAGGTGGAAGATAGTTATCTAAGGCTTGATTGATTAGTTCAGATTTTTCAGTAAGTAATGATTTTATATTCATTATTAACTACCTTCTTCCCTATAATTTTCTAGCTCAATACTTCCTTTTCTATCTTTAATGATCTCTATCTTCTCTTCTGCCTGCTCTAATTTATTAGAACAGAACTTACTTAATTTAACTCCTCTTTCATACTCTTTTAATGCTTTATCCAATGATATATTCTTATCCTCTAGATTCTCAATGATCTCTTCTAATTGAGAGACTGCAGCCTCAAAAGATAACTCCTCTTCCATAATCAACAACTCCTTAGTATAACTTTAATTATTCTTAATCAATAATTTCTTTAACTGCACAGACTAACTCTCCATCCTCTAAAACTACCTCTACTCTATCATCAACTTCAACTGCAGAGACTGATTTAACCTTCTCGCCTGTAGTCTTTTTTCTCGTTAGACTATAACCACGCGCTAAAGTATTGAGTGGTGATAATGAATCTAATTTACCGACAGTTGCTGCTAATTTATCCTCTTTAGAGGTTAATAGATCATCTATCTTCTTATCTAGCTGCTGAGCTAAATCATCTATTTCTTGAGCTGCTTGATTGATACGATCAGTAAATAGCCTAAAGGACGATTTATCAAGCAGGTTATGCAGATACTGCCCCTCCTGCTGAAGTTTATTCTCTATAGCACTACTTAAATTATCTCTTAAACGCTGTAGATACTTCTCTAACTCCTGACGATCAGAGACAACTAATTCTGCTGCTGCAGAAGGAGTTGGAGCCCGTTTATCAGCTACAAAATCTGTAATAGTATAATCTGTCTCATGTCCTACAGCTGAAATAACAGGAGTCTTAGAGTTAAAGATTGCTCGGGCTAACTTCTCCTCATTAAAAGACCATAAGTCCTCTAAAGAGCCTCCCCCCCGACCAATAATTATCACATCTACCTCATAGTAATCATTCAATAGTTCAAGCCCGCGCAGCAGAGTAGGCAGAGCATTATCCCCTTGTACTGTAGCAGGGGCAATCCGCAGTGAAACGTTGGTAAACCTACGCTTAACTACACTGATCACATCTCTAATTGCTGCTCCCGTAGGAGAAGTGATTACGCCAATCTTTTGCGGTATCTCAGGTAGAGCACGCTTATAATTTTCT
>JAWOFC010000241.1:0-6393 GCA_046482455.1 Halanaerobacter sp.
GTCAGGGAAATCAATCTACTGTACAGTCTGTAGGTAATATGCTTCAGCAATTTGGAGTTGAAGTAGATCCAGAGGAGTTAGACTTAGATAACGTAGCTGCAGTGATGGCAACAGCAGAATTACCTCCCTTTGCCCAGACTGGGGATGAGATTGATGTGACCTTATCTTCAATGGGCGGAGCCGAAAATTTACAGGGGGGGACATTGTTAATGACCCCTTTACAAGGGCCAAGACGAGAAAAGGTTTATGCAGTGGCCCAAGGTCCAGTCTCAATTGGCGGTTTTAATGCCGGAGGAGGCGGCAATGAAGTGCGGCAAAATCATCCTACTGTCGGTCGAGTGCCAAATGGGGGGATTATAGAGAGGACAGTACCTAATCAGTTTAGTCGTCAAGAGCGAGTCAGTCTAGTGCTCAATGAGCCTAACTTTACAACAGCTGAAAATATAGCTAAGGTGATCAATGATAATTTTGGTTATACTCCCGAGGGAGATAGGTATGCTAAGGCTGTGGACGCTGGTCAAATAGAGATTAAAATTCCTCAACACTATCAAGATCGTAAAGTTGAATTTGTTTCTCAGGTAGAAAAATTAAATGTGCGTCCTGATACTGATGCGAAAGTAGTGATTAATGAACGGACAGGAACGATTGTGATGGGTCATAATGTACGACTCTCGAAGGTTTCAGTCAGCCACGGTGATTTAACGGTGACTATTTCGACTGAAAATGAAGAGGGGGATGATAATCAAGATGGAGAAGATGAAAATCAGGAGAATAATCAACAACAGCAAAACCAAGATGTGGATGTTGATGAAGAAGAGAATAGATTAACAGTGTTACCGAAAGGCGCAAGTATTTCAGATGTAGTGGAAGCCTTGAATGAGGTCGGAGCTAAACCAAGAGATGTAATCTCAATTTTACAAGCAATTAAAGAATCAGGGGGCTTACATGCTGATTTAGAAATTATGTAGATTAATAATAGTTCTGAACTGAGGTGAATATGATGAAGATAAGCACTAACTCAAATTTGGCCCAATTTCAGGCTCAACAGTCAGGGGAGCAAAAGACTAAAAAAGAAGTAGAAGAGTTAGCCCAACAGAGTGAGACTAATGCTAAGCTTAAGGAATTGGCCCAAGAATATGAATCGATCTTTGTCTCTATGATGTTTAAACAGATGGATCAAGCCGGTTTTAAATCTGATTTAGTTGATAAGGGTATGAGTAAAGATATTTATAAGGATATGTATTATGATGAGATGGCTAAAAAGGCTGCTTTTAAGAGTAAGTTAGGAATTGCAGAGGCTATGTATGAGCAGCTTAAGAAGTAAAATGAAGGGATGGGATTTGATTGCGAAAGTTGTGGATTAAAGTATTATTGTGTGGACTATTTATCTTATTACTATCTAATTTAGCAGTAGCTAAAGCAGAGATTATGCCCTTAGAAGATATAGAAGCTGGGATGCAAGGAGTAGGCAGGACAGTTATTCAGGGTACAAAGATAGAAGAGTTTGGAGTAGAGATAGTTAGTACGTTAGAGAATCAAAATCAAGAACGGGACTTGATTTTGGTTAAGACTAGCGGCGATGTGATAGAAAGAACAGGTGGTATTGCTTCAGGAATGAGCGGGAGTCCTGTCTATATTAAAGGGAAATTAATTGGAGCTATTGGTTACGGCTGGCAGATGGCAGACCATAAGATTGGAATGGTAACTCCTATTGAAGATATGTTAGATATTTTTAAGCTAGAAGAGAAGACAGATAAAGAGAATATCATCTTAGATACTCCAATTGAGGTCAGCGGTAAGAAGTATAAAGAGATTAAATTTAGTGCTGCAGATGAAGAAGTAAGTGATCCTCATACTTTAAAAGCCCAACCAGTAACAACGCCTCTATTAGTTGATGGTATTACAGGGAGAGCAAAGGAGAGATTAGGTGAGAAACTAGCGGACTTTGATCTGCAACCTGTTGAGAGCAGTGGCTTAGTTAAAAATAAAGAAAAAGTCCCTCTCAAACCAGGTAGTGCAGTAGCAGCACAGCTAGTGCGGGGCGATATAAATGTTTCAGCAATTGGAACCTTAACCTATCTTGATGATGATAGATTATTAGCCTTTGGTCATCCTTTTTTAGAACAAGGGAATGCTAGCTATTTATTATCTTCTGCCTATATCCATCAGATGATTACTAGTATTAAAATGCCTTTTAAGATTGGCTCTCCAGCAGGTTTAAAAGGAATTATTACCCAGGATAGAACCGCAGGATTAGCAGGAAAGGTTGAAAAATTTCCTAATGTAGTGCCTCTTGAGATAGAAGTAGTTGATAATAACTTAGCACGCAGCAAGACTTATAATTTACAGATTATTCATGATGAGAAGTTATTAACTAAGTTATCTTCTACTGTCTTATTACAGGCTATAGATACAACAATTGATCGTAAAGGTGAAGGGACAGCTGAGGTTAGCATAGAGATAGTGAGTAATGATTTAGATGATAATCGCTTAGTGCGAGATAACCTCTATTACAGCGGCAGCGATATTGCAGCTAATTCTTTAGAGGATTTCATGCAAGTCTTAGGGCTGTTAACTAATAACCCCTTTGAGAGAGTTAACTTTGCTAATATAAAATTAAGAGTGGAAGTGAGTAAGAAACCACGCTTTGCCTTGTTAGAAGAGGTTAATTTAGATAAGAAAGAACTGAAACCAGGTGAAGAAGTAGAAGCTGAAATTAAGTTTAGACCTTATCGCAAAGAGTTAATTACAAAGGATGTTAGTTTAAAAGTGCCAGAAGAGGTTGAAGAAGGATCATTACAATTTTATGTACTAAGCGGTCAAAATGCTAATATAGAGCAGCTTAATTCATCTCAAAATGGTAATTCTAACTTCCAAACTAATAATATTCAAAACTTAAAAGAACTAGTTAAGATCTATCAAGGGCAGAAGCAGAATAATGAATTAGTTGTCCAGTTAAAGAAAGGCTTCGCCCCTCAATCTCAAACTGAAGAGAAAGCTCAAACTAGCGGTGAAGAGCGAGAAGAAAATAAGAGACAAGAGAGCTATAATAATAGTTTAGTAGAAGAAGTGATAACGACCGATTATGTGCTGGAGGGAGCAGTTAGAAAAGAAGTTAAAATAAAGACTGCTGAGGATAATAAAGAGAATACTGAGACTGATAATGATGCTAAAAAACGAGATTAATTCTTAGAACTCCTCTTCTGGAGGGGTTTTTTATTTGGTAATATTTACTATCTTTTTCAAGAAGTAACGGGAGATATTTATTGCAAGAGCTGCTGAAATATAATATTATAAAAAAGAACTCGAGATTCTAAACTGGAGGCTAGATTATGGAGCTAAAATTTTTACAGTCTAAAAAGTTCATCATTGGAGCTGTTTTATTAGTACTAGTGATGGGTGGACTGTATCTGAATATAAATTCAATCTTAGGGGATATGAAAGGCTCAATTATTAGTAACTTAGAGTCTGAATTCAAGACAGAGATTAAGGTGCAGGAACTAAAGATAAGTGGTATTAACCAAATCTCTGCTCTTAATGTAGTGCTTAAAGATGAGCAGGGCAGTAATTTAATAGAAACCGAAGAACTAGTTATTAACTATGGTATTTTTGATCTCTTAGCTAATTACTCTCAGCCTGTAAAGACTATTAAGAGCATTGAACTCAATACTCCTCAGCTTAACTTAGTTAAGGATGAAGACTGGAATTATAATTTCTTATTATCTACAACTGGGCCAAATAATGAGGGAAGTAGAGAGTTATTTCCTATCTATATTAACCAAGGGCGAGCAGAAGTTAAGACGACTAAGTTTAGCGAAAAGATGCATGGGATTGAGGGAGTAGTTGATCTAAGAGAGGGGATTAATATTCAGCTTGATACAGAAGTAGCAGGACTTAGCTCTAAAATTAAGAGTGAAATAGCGGTTAATGAAGAGGAATATCAAGGTGAGATCGATGTTGCTGATTTAAGACTGGGTAATCTGACTAATAAAAGTAATCTAAACCTCCCCCAGGATCTTGATATTGAAGGCAGCCTAACTGGAAATTTAAAGTTTAAAGGCAGATTAGAAGACCAAGAGAGCTTTTATGGTAACCTTGTCTTAAAGAGAAGTAATCTAAAGTATCAAGAGTTAGAGTTAGAGCAGATTAAAGGAAGTGTAGGTATTAATGAGTATGGTTTAAAGCTAAAGGATTTAAATGCCTCCTATCAGAATAACCCTGTCAGCTTAGAAGGTAGTATTTTCGGTTGGCAGCAGCCGCAGTTAAACTTAAGCTATCAAACTAAAGACTTTAAATTAGCTGCAGTAGAAGATTTACTATCGCAAGAGCTGAATTTAAGAGGAGAAGCAGACTTAAGTGGTCAGATTGAAGGTGGAATCAAAGATCCTACCATTAGAAGTGAAGTGCAGATGGATCGAGCTGAGATTGCTCAAGAGGTAGCCAAGAATCTAAAGGCAGAATTATACTACAAAGATGGAGTGCTTAATTTAGAAGATTTGGATTTGGACTATCAAGAGGGAGCAATTAGTTTAGATGGTACTTTTGATTTTAATCAGCCTTTCAATTATATAGTTAATACCTCTTTTAAAGATCTTTCAGCAGCAGATGTTGAGTGGGATCGATTATCAGATTTATCAGATTTAGATCTTAAGGGAAGAGCTAGCGGGCAGGCTATAGTCTCGGGCACAGGTTGGAATAAAGAAAGATTAAATATACTCGGTTCTCTAAAGCTTGATGAAGGCAGAGTTAAAGGCTATGACTTCCATAAGTTTAGCAGCAAGTTCTGGCTAAATAAGGGTCAGCTATTCTTAAATAATACCAATTTAGTAGGTCAGAGAGGTGAGGGTACTCTGAATGGAGTTATTGGTCTTGATGGTGCCCTAAATTTAGATTTAGAACTGCAGGACTTATCTTTAGCAGAAGTAGCTCACTTTTCTCAGTTAGAAAATTTAAGCGGTGAAGTAGACTTTTCCGGTAGCTTAGAGGGTAGTTTATCTGCACCACAACTAAGAGGAGAGTTGGCGGCAGAGAGTCTGCAGTATCAAGATATTCATTGGGGTGCACTGAGCTCAGAAATTGCTGCCAATAAAGAAAGGTTACAGATTGAAGAAGCAGTTCTTGCAGACTATGCTACTGACTTCTCTGGTAGAGTTGATTGGAAGGGCGGTCAGTCGGAACTAATAGCTCAGACTAATAATTTGAAGGCAGCTAAGATCGATTCCTTAATCCATCCTAATTTGACTTTAGAAGGTCTGGTTTCAGGCGAGACTAAAGTTACTTCTTTGCTCTCTCAACCGCAGATTGAGACTCAGCTAAATGTAGTTGAGGGTCAGTTATTAAAGAAGCAGAACTTTGATAAGTTAAGCCTAGATTTAAGTTATGATCTGGGCGCAGAGAGCTTAGAGTTAAAGCAAGGCGAGATGGAATATCAGGATAGTTCGCTAAAATTGAGCGGTACTATGATAGAAGAGGAGTTGGACTTTGATTTTAGTAGTCAAGAGATAGTCTGGCAGGATGTTAATTTTACCGAGCATTTAGAAGAATTGACTGGGAGTGCTGAGGTTAGCGGTAGTCTTTATGGGAACTTAAGTAATCCTAAAGCTGCAGCTAAGTTGAATGCCCAAAGAATAGAGTTTGAGAATAACCTAGTTGGTGATCTTGAGGGGAGAGTAGATTATAGAGACCATAATCTCTATTTGACTGATATAGCTGTAGAGGCTGAAGATAATCAATATCGATTAAATGGTAGCTTTGATTTAGCCCAGCGTAAGATGAAGCAGGTCAAGGTTGAAATAACCGAGGGCAGTATAGACTATATCGATCAGTTTTTCCCTACTGAGTTAGGACTTTCTTATGATTTTAATGGACGTGTTGAAGCTGAAGGGCCCTTAAAAGAGCCGCGATTTGATCTAGAATTAGCTCTGCAGGATAATGACGAGAACGGCAGCCTAGAGCTAAGTGGTGATTATTGGTGGGCTGAAGAGGCTGATTTAAAGATAAGAGCTACTAAGTTTAATATAGCAGAGCTCAACAGTTTGGATCTTCTCCCCTATCAAGTTAGTGGTGCCTTGAACTTGAATGGAGAGTTGACTGGTAAATTAAATGCCCCTAGTTTTAGCTCTGAGCTTAAGTTAAGCCAAGGCCAAATAGCTAACTTAGATTATGAAAAAGTAGCCGGGAGTCTAGAAGTGATTGAAGGTAAAAAGATCATCTTAGACCAAGAACTACAGGCTGGAGGTAAGAATCTAATTCAAAGCCAAGGTCAGATTCCACTCCGCACGGGGGAGAACTTTGATCTAGACTTAGCTTTAAGGGAGGGTAATTTAAGACTCTTAGCCCTCTTAATTCCTGAGATTGAATCTGCTACACGACAGGGGAATGGTGATTTAAAAG
>JAWOFC010000135.1:0-3299 GCA_046482455.1 Halanaerobacter sp.
GATTATAGTCGGTCCGGAAGATTTTCTTACCTTAGCAAGAACTGAAGGCTATCGGGACTTAGGGCCAAGCCAGAGTCCATTCAATTCCTGGCTCTTTATTCAGGGCTTGGAGACTTTGGCCCTGAGAATGGAAAAGCATTCTAAGAATGCCTTAAAGGTAGCTCAATGGTTAGGAGAACACCCTAAGGTAGAATGGGTGCGCTATCCAGGTTTAGAGAATCACCCGCAGCATGAATTAGCTAAAAAACAGCAGAAGCATTTTGGGGGTATGATCTGTTTTGGGGTTGAAGGTGGTTTAGAAGAAGGTAAGGAGTTAATCAATAATGTAGAGCTATGTTCTCTTTTAGCTAACATAGGTGATACTAGAACCTTAATTATTCATCCCGCTTCAACTACTCATGAACAGCTCTCCCAAAAAGCACAAGAAGAAGCAGGGATTAGTGATAATTTGATTCGGCTCTCGGTAGGGATTGAAGATGTAGATGATATTATTGCTGACTTAGAGCAGGCACTCAGTTAATTAAAGGAGTTAATGCAGAAGATTCTGCATTAACTCCTTTTTTGTTGGTTAGACTTCTTCTGGTACTAACGTGATAGTACCTTCAAATACTACTGCAGCTTTATTAGCTAGATCAATCTCTTCTAGACATCTATCTGTGCCTGTATTTATATTTTTAAATCCTAGCTTTTCTTTTAGAACAGTTACATCAGTCCAATTGACTTCATCTATTTCAATTCCTATACAGCAGCAGACTCCAGTGTTACTTTCACGCAAACCCACATCTGTAAAACAGCAGTAATTAATTAGATCATTAATACAGACAGTATTTTCGCAGCAGATAAGAGCTGGCTCTTCTCCCTCTCCTAAGGCTTCAATTTCTGCTTTAACACCATATTCTATACAACCACAAGCTTTTTCAATAATTGCTGGATATTGGCATCCTGTAGTCTGGCTCGTAATTAAAGCCTTTTCTCTACAACAGTCTAGTTTATTAATTGTAAAGTTAGGAGTAGGAGCTGCGAGATTTTCTTCATCATATTCATCAAAAAAGTTATGGTGTAAGACTTTAATACAGCTGATAGGGACTGTTAATTCTCCATTTGTATTGGGCAGCTCTGTTTCTTCATACTCTAGAGGAGGACAAGGCATACATCTTTCTCCTCCACATTGACACTCTAATTCTGCAGTCATTTTATCACCTCCTTCTATAAGGTTTTCATTCTGTGCGATTAATTCTTCTCTAAAGTCTTTTAGTTCTGATTTTAGTCCTTGGAGTTGATCAACCAATTTGAGATTAAGTTCTTCTGTCTCTTCTTCTGCTAGAGCAGAGTCTTCCTTGCTAAAGTCTTCATCAAAACCGCTGTTCTTTTCTACCTCATCTATAGCATTATCGGCTTCTTCAATCTTCTCTTCATCTATTTCAGGTAAAATCATATGCTCTTGATACTCATCATTCATTACTGATTCTACCTCCTCCCTTGAACTTAAATTTAATAGCCCCTCTAAATAGTTTTGCAGTCTTCTTAACTCTTCTTCAGTCAGATTAAGTAACTCATTAATGAAATTAATTAATAAAATCAACTTCATCATGATGCTCCTTTCTATTAAATTTAGCCAGTCTCTTTATTATCTTATTTAGAGGGCAGTGAAAGTGGAAGTATAAATCACCTTTGTTATATAATATTAAATTATGGACTAGATGTGATTAATTTTAATAGGATAAGTCTAATACTAAATAATAAGAGTAGAAAGTAGGAACTGATTATCTTTTCGTGAATAATAGACTATAAGTCTATAGTAAATTAGCTAAAAGGAATTATTTTTTTGATTATATGCTTTTGAATTTAATTGTCAATTTTGTGTTCGGACATTTGTCCTTCCATACCTTAACACCACAATATGTTGTGGTCGGACAAATGTAATGACACTAAATGTGGACACTTTGTACGGTTTTAACCGGACAAATGTCCTCATTCTCAATTATAAATTATTAATTAATTTAATCATTAGGGGTGAGATAGATGAAAAAACGTCTTTATCGTTCTAAGCATGATCGTATGATTGCTGGAGTCTGTGCTGGATTAGGTGATTATTTTGGTATTGATCCTACTATTGTGAGATTGATTTGGGTCTTTTTATTCTTTGGAGCAGGATTTGGAGTTGTAGCTTATATTATCTGTATGATTGTGATTCCTGAGGAGTATTAAGAGCATTTGATTTTACTTTCTTGCCTGATTTTGATATCATTTAAAGGATAATTCATGAATTGATTTAAAGAAGGGATGATATGATGGAGGTATTGAAATTTGAGCCAATCTATAAGAAAAAGATCTGGGGCGGCAGAAGATTAGCAGTAGAATTTAACCGCCAATTACCAGAGGGTAAAGTAGGGGAAAGCTGGGAGTTAGCTGCCCATGAAAATGGTAACAGTATTGTAGCGAATGGAAAATATCAGGGCCAAGAACTTATGGAAGTGGTAGCTAAGGAAGGTAAGAACTTATTAGGTACTGCTCTTCCTAAAGAGTCCTTTGTAAAGTTTCCTTTATTAATTAAATTTTTAGATATTAATGATAGATTATCAGTGCAGGTTCATCCTGATGATGAATATGTAAAAGATAATACTCAAGAGTCAGGCAAGGTTGAAATATGGTATGTTATAGATGCAGAAGAGGATGCTAAAATGATCTATGGGATTGATAGCGAAGTTAGTCAAGAAGAGTTTGCAGCAGCTATTGAAACAGGAGAACTGCAAGAACATTTAAAAGAGTTAGCTGTAGAAGCGGGAGATGTAATCTTTATTCCAGCTGGAACAGTACATTCTACATCAGGTGGGATCTTAACGGCTGAAATCCAACAGAATTCGGATACTACTTATCGAGTCTATGATTGGAACCGCCTTGGTAGTGATGGTCAGCCTCGTGCATTAAATATTGAATCTGCTTTAGATGTAATTGATTTTGGTAGAGAACAGTATGATAAAGTAGATGGTTTGACGATTAAAGAAGAGGGCTATAAGCGCAGGATCTTAGCAGCTTGTCCGTCTTTTATTACCGAGACTCTTGAAATTGAAACTAGTTATCAGGGCCAAACGACTGGAGAGCGTTTTTATATTCTAATGGCTTTAGAGGGCGAGGCTGCTATAGAATATGAGGGCGCTAATACTAATTTAAAAGCTGGAGAGACAGTCTTAATACCGGCTGATTTAGGAGAGTATGAAATAAAAGGTGCAGCTAAAATAATCTCTTCTTATATTAAAGATCCTCTGGAGTTTAAGAAGGAGTTAAAAGAGGCAGGTTAT
>JAWOFC010000152.1:0-4726 GCA_046482455.1 Halanaerobacter sp.
TACTTCTTTACTACTCTGTTTAATACTATTAGCTGCAATCTCTGCCTCTTCATTAGTACAAATACCAATATAGTCTACCCCACTCTCAAGGGCTGGAGTAATCAGTTCTCTTAGTCCATGCCCGTAGGCATCGCCCTTTAATGAAACACATAATTTTGTATTCTGCTCTAAGATTGAACGTGCAATATTTATATTAGCTTTAAAGTTCTCTTTGGAAATAAATAATTGAGAATGCATCTTTTACCTCCCTTTTTCTTCTCGGGCAAATAAGACTTTTGTACCTTCGGGACTGCGCTTAAGGTCAATACCGCAGTAACCAGCAGCTAATACTTCCTTCTGTTTAGCAAAATCTGTAGCTAAGATAAGCCTGGTATCCTCTAAATCTACTTGCACAGGCTGAAGAAGATCCTGATAAAATATATAACGCTGCCACTGATGATACTTCAATTTTAATTTAACAATTACTAACCCTGCCCTTAAAGTACTCTTAACACTCGGATAATTTGTAGGTGCAGCAGTCTCACATAAATATCTCATAGTTCTCCTCTTTTTAGCTTCTGCAACTACTTTAAGAGTCATCTTCTCTTGCAGAGAATTACCTCGATACTGGGGATGAACTGCTACTAACTCCAAATGAGCTACTTCTGATAATTTCTCCTGCGGCAGCTCTAAATCCCAGCCTAAATTATTATCTTCTAAACCGGGAAATAGAATAGCACAGAAAGCAATTAATTGCCCATCAACTACAGTCCCGATAGTCACTCCTTTAGCACCTAAGAGCTCAGCCAAATCAGAAGGCGCAAAGGAGTTATATAAAGAATCCTCCTCTAAATCTTTAACTACAATATCCTGTAATTCAACCACAGCCTCTAAATCACTTGCACCCAATAAATGCATCTTATAGTCTTTCTTACGCGGCTCAGTCAAAATACCTTCATCAACCACTCTGTCCATATCCATCCCCCTCCACTTGCTCAACCTTATCCTGCTTTATCTGCTGAGGATGATTAACGAGGGCAAAGATAATCAATGTAATTAATAAGGTTAAAGCAATCACACCAACCCCTAACTCTGTACCTAAAGCTAAAGCTGTACCAAATACAACTGGGCCAATTACCTGTCCCACTTTGCGCGCCATATTATAATAGCTAAGAGCTTTACCCCGCCCTAATCTCTGGGCAGCATTTAACTTCAAGAGATAATTATTTCTCACAACTAGACCAAAGCCATTAGCTAAACCTAAAAGCAGCACAACTAAAAATGCCGTCAAGAGGCTCCCCTTAATAAAGAAGACTGCAAAGCCTATGATAATTATAGCGCTTGATAAGATAGTAGCCCGCTTAGTACTTAATTTATCAGCAACATATTTAGTCACTAGCGGACCTATATAAGCAATCATAATCCCATTAATCAAGAATGCTCGCCCAATATTAGATGACGAAACTCCTAAATTCTCTGCAAAGAGCGGAAAGAAATACTTTAAGAACATATTAGCCACAGTAGCTGGAACTAACAATAATAAGAAATAAGTGATTACATTTAAATTACTAAAGAAGTCCTTGCTACTGCCTTGCACAGCATCTTCTGCAGGAACTGCCCCCTCAGCACTGCTTTCTTTAATATTAGGTAAGAAATAGAGAGCAAAAAAACCAGCCAACAGACTAACTCCTGCTGCCAGCCAAAAGACTCTATAAAAGCCTATTCTATCAGCAATCATACCACCAACTACTACTCCACAGTTAGCTCCAGCAAAGATACCCGAATTATGAGCTGAGAGACTGCGGCTCTTCTCTTCTTCTGAATTAGTACTTACTACTGCCAAATTCATCATTGCTACTAGACAAGCTCCATAACCAAGACCTACCAGACTACGTGCTGCAACAAAAACAAGGGAATTCCAAGCAAATCCTGCCAAGACTGTCCCCGCAATAAATATCACTAAATTAGGGATAAAGACAGGTTTCCAACCTTTCTTATCAATTAAATGACCTGCTAATGTCATCGACAGTCCTGCAAACAGCATCTCTGCAGAGATCGGCAGACCTAAGATTACATCCTTTGATAGACCCCCTAAGGGTTGATATAAATCATTCATAACTAGTGGAATAAATGATAAAGGCATTGTACTAGCTGTGAAGAATAAAAAGGTTAAAGTACGGTTCAGATTTATGTCCATTAATTTAGTCCCAGCACTTTCTCCTTCTCGATTCTTTTCTAACTGCTCTTTTAAGAAGATAACTGTAAATAAGGTTAATTCTACTGTGAAGACGAAAGAAACTATTAAGACAGTCAACATATCTAGCACGATATTCTTTAATTTTTGATTAATATAATCTTGCGAAATCCCTACATTAACTACTCTACGTGCCCCACTTAGATCTGTCGGCAATAGACTGCTATTAGTATAGTCTGAATCTAAAATATTCTTCTCCTCTACAGGAGAAGTAGTAACCATTACTCTATCTTTTGTATCAGTTAAATAGATCTGGTCAATCTCAGGTACCTCATCAACAATATCAGTTAACCAATCTTTAAACTGGTATAGTTCATCATAAATAACTCCTTTTTCTAGCACAGAATTGACATCATCTTTAATAGTCTGCACCGCAGCAGAAGCATTCTCTCTTGTAATATCAATATAAGCACGCTTGAAAATTTTATAATTAACAAAACCGTAAGCTAATTGCGTAGCACCTAAAATCACTAAAATCATTAGTATAATAAATTTCTTACGCAGCGCACCATCATCATCTAATGGATTCATCCTCCAGACAGCAAAAAGCAAAGCAACTAAAACAATTAAAGCTAAAATAAGAGAAAACTTTATAATCTGCTCTAAATAAACCCTAGTCTGGGCTTCAATTACTCGCTTAGGGAAAATAAGTTCTAAACTACCTAAATATTGATTAGTCTCATCTCTAATCGGTATCAAGAGATGATACTTTCCCTCCTCTAAAATAGTCTTATACTCTTTATCAGACTCTGCAAAATTAATCTGCCCTTTTAAAGCAGATGATAATTCCTTATTATTGACTCTACCTGCTAAATTGTAGCTAATCTCACCATCAGGTAGGACTATCCGTGCCTGCTCGATATGCTTTGAATCATCTTTTATCTCAGTCAATATCTCTTTAATTCCATAGAATTTATCGAGTTCTTTACCATATTCAACTGCATATTCTATCTTTCTAACGCCTTGTCCCCCAATCACTTTATAAGTAGAGGTTAGAGACTCAGCATAATTTTGCTCAAATGAATTTACATTTAAAAAAGTAGAAAAGGATAAGACAATTAAGACTAATAACATAGTTGTGAGAACAAATGTAATCTGTAATTTTTTATTAGACATAGCTATCAACTCCTCTGAGCCCAATTTTAAAGTAGTATTAATACCCCTCTTTAATTGAAAAATAAATTCTGTCTGTGACTAATAAGATTTCAAAAGGCGGCTGATAGCCAATCTCTTCTGCTACCTCTAAATTAAGAGCAAGGGCCGGAGTATTTTCAAAGACCTGTGATAGAGTCCCAGGTTCTCTACCATCTAAGACTCTAATAATTCTATCAGCTCCAAATAGACCTATTCCTTTAAAATCAGACCGTGCTAAACTCATCAATGCCCCCCGTTCCACCTCTGCTTGTCCTAATTGAGAAAAGACAGGTATCTCCCGTTTATAAAAAGGAGCCAATACTTCATCTAACTTATCATCTTCTAAACCCGGGAGAGGAGCAATTGCATAATAGAAGGCATCTACCTTAGGAGCTATCTTTTGATGTGCCTTTAATAGAGCACGATAATATCTATCCTGGTCTGCTGTACTCTCTGTGCCTTGCACATTAGATTCAACTACTGTAAAGCCCTTTTCAGCGGCTGCAGTTTTAACATCATTGACTGCAGCAAAGGTGCGCGCATCGACTGAATCTTCATAAACAATCCCCAATCTATCAAACTCAAATATATCATAAAAGACCTCTAACTGCTGCTTATAACGTTCTGGAGCCATATGGGCCCAGATATGCGGCTTAGCTGATCTTTCTACGCCTTCAACAATTCCAGCCCGTTGGGCATCACTCGTCGAAAAAACCATCGTCGGTAGACTATGCTCTGCAGTAGCTATAACTTTTCCTGCTTTAGTACCCATCACAATTATAAGGTCAAGATTATGTTCTTCCGTCAGCTGCCGCAAAACCTCTTCATCAGATTTAGACTCCTCGCTAAGAGAATAATAGGCCTCTTCTACAAAATTAAGATAAGGACTCTCTATCTCAGCCGAGCTTAACTTCTGCCAGATAGCACTCGTCTCCTCTTGCCCCCAGCTATAAGGTAAATTACTCACTCCTGACAGCCAGTCATACTCCGCAAAGCCCTCTAATAAATAATATAATGTTCCAGCATAATTCGGATAAGAACCCGTTTCACAGTAACCAATCCTCCACTTTTCTCCCTGCTTAGTAAAAGGCTCTGCAGGGAAATCATCTTCTGCTGCTAAGAGACTAGAACTAAAAACAAGTATAATATTAATAATTATAAGCCCTATAATTACTTTTTTCATTATTATATCCCTCCCCGCACCGATTAATTGACAATTAAAAATAGTAATTAGTAAATAGTGATTAGTGATCAGCTAAAATCATAAGAGCAAAATCAAAATAAAAGAATTTAATCACTATCTTGCTTTTGCCTTTGCTTTTGCCTTTGCTTTTGCCTTTGCTTTTGCCTTTGCTTTTG
>JAWOFC010000174.1:0-2580 GCA_046482455.1 Halanaerobacter sp.
CAAAAGGAAGGTAAGAAAAGAATGAAGCAAGTAGGTAGTGTAGATATTCCGCAAGAAGCATTTATGGCTGTTTTAACAATTGGTGATTAAGATGAAAGATTATGGTTTGTATATTCATATCCCTTTCTGTGCTCAAAAGTGTCATTACTGTGATTTTAATTCGATTGCTGCTCATGATGATTTGATTAATCGTTATTTAAAAGCATTAAAGAAAGAGATTAGATTAGTGACAGATAAATATTCTAGTCCTAAATTAGGGACGATTTATATTGGGGGTGGAACTCCAACAATTCTTTCTGGAACTGAGCTATCTTCCATTTTAGAAGAATGTCGACAAGAATTTGAGTTAGAAAGAGATTTAGAAATTACTGTAGAGGCCAATCCTGGTACTCTAAATAAAAAGAAATTAAGATTAATAAAAGAAGTTGGAGTGAATAGACTAAGTTTAGGAGTACAATCCTTTAATAATCAGGCGCTAGAGAAATTAGGTCGTATTCATAAGCGAGAAGATATAATTAAAAGTTATCAGTTAGCCCGAGAAGTTGGTTTTGAGAATATAAGTTTTGATTTGATATTTGCTCTACCGGGCCAAAGTTTAGGGGAATGGGATAAGACTCTATCTCAAGCTATTAAACTTGGTCCGGAACATATTTCAGCCTATAATTTAAAGATTGAGGCAGGGACAGTCTTCGCTCAGTGGTTAAAAGATGGCAAGATAGAAAAAACAGAGGAAGATTTAGACTTAGCAATGTATCGCAGAACTATTGAGTTATTAGCAGAGAATAATTATTATCAATATGAAATATCAAATTTTAGTCGACCATCTTATCAGAGTCAACATAATAAACTCTATTGGCAGAATGAAGAATATTTATCTTTAGGTCCAGGAGCCCATTTTTATGATGGTCAATACCGCGGTTATAATATAGTTGATATTAAAGATTACTGCAGTCATCTAGAGAATGATAACTTAGCTATAGCTAAAAAAGATAAGTTAACTATAAGAGAGAGGATTGAAGATCAATTAATACTGGGTTTAAGATTGAATAGTGGGATCTCTTTAATTGACTTTCAAGAGAAATTTAATAAATCTGTTGCTGAAATTTATGGAGATGAATTAAAGAAGTTAAGGGCACAGAATTTAATTAAGAAGAGTAGCGAGCATATATGTTTAACCCCTCGTGGTCGAGAATTAGCTAATCAAGTTTTATCTTCTTTTGTCTCAATTTAAAGGGAGAAATTATTTTTTATATATAGTCTTTTAACAAAGTAATTTGCAGTAAATGCTAGAATGAGCTATATAAATTGTCTTAATTATTTAAATTAAAGCTTGACAAATGATAGGGTAAATGATATTTTATTTATAGCATATTGTTAGCACTCGATAGAAGTGAGTGCTAATTAATAAGGCGGTGGTAATATGGAAATGACGGAACGAAAGAAAGAAATCTTAAAAACAATTATTAATGAGTATATCATGACAGCTAAACCAGTTGGTTCTAGAACTTTAGCACGCAAATATGATTTTGGAGTTAGTTCAGCTACAATCAGGAATGAGATGGCTGATTTAGAAATGGAAGGTTATTTGGAACAGCCTCATAAGTCAGCTGGTAGAGTTCCGTCAGATAGGGGCTATAGGTTTTATGTAGATTATTTAATGGAATTACGCGACCTATCTCCTAAAGAGGCTAAAACAATTAAGAATAATTATAGTACTAAAGAGACTGAAATTCAGGAAATTATGGATCATACATCAAATTTATTATCAGATTTAACTAACTATACTTCATTAGCTTTAAGTCCAGAACTTAAAGAGAGTATATTTCGTAATTTGAAATTGGTATCAATCACCCAAAGAAGGGTGTTAATAGTTTTGGTAACTGATACAGGAGTGGTTAAAGATAAGATTATTGAGTTGCCAGAAACTCTATCCCAAGAAGAGCTAAGTGAGGTAGAAAGGGTTTTGAATGATCGACTATCTGGGCTTTCTTTATATGAGATAAATGAAGAGTTATTGTCTAATATTGCCTCTCAGTTAGCAGCTCGGATAAGTATTGCTCAAAAAAATATTGATTTATTAAAAGAGGAGTTATTTACTAATAAGCTCTCACCTTTTGGACAGGTCTATTTAGGTGGTACTACTTACATATTAGACCAGCCTGAGTTTAGTGATTTAAACAAGATTAAAAACATGTTAAGTATGCTTGAGCACAAGCAGGTAGTACGTGATATTCTTGATGAAGAGGATAAGTCTGAATTGGAAATAATTATTGGTAAAGAGAATGAATATGAGAAGATTAAAGACTGTAGTATTGTGGTGGCTACTTATAAGCTAAATGGTCGACCTGTTGGTAAGTTAGGTGTTTTAGGACCTACTAGAATGGAGTATCCTAAGGTAGCAGGTAGGGTTAAATATATAGCTGATCTGTTAAGTGAAATCTTAACTAGCGAAGAATAAATAGGGTAGGTGATATAGATGTCTGAAGAAATGACAAAAGAAGAAGCAGAAGAAGAGATTAATCAAGGTATTGATGATGAAGAAAATAGCTTAGAAAAGGAATTAGAAACATTAGAAGAAGA
>JAWOFC010000047.1:0-3842 GCA_046482455.1 Halanaerobacter sp.
GGTAAAGGCGATAAATTACATGTAGTTGATAATTTAAATGGGGAAGATTTAACTGACTTTGTTAACCCTGAATATTTAGAGCGTCAAATTGGAGAAGAAATGCTAAAAATGAACTATTATTTAGGTACTGGAACTTTAGAGGCGGTATATACTCCTAACTTTACGCCGGATAAATTAGCCACAAGTGGAAATTGGCTAACAGATGAGATGGCAGAGATTAATAGTTTAGAGCCAGTCTTAATTGAGCAGTTTGGAGCTGTCAATGCTGCAGGGGTAAAAGAAAGCTTGCTAAATAATTCGCAACAAGAGATTGAAGATGGGCAGTTTGCCTTGCGCTATACCAATTCTAAAGGAGGTTATGATTATGGGTTCTCCTTCTATCAAGGCCATTTAAAGAGACCTAGTATGGATAGAACTGCTTTAGCAAAGTTAGAAGACCCTAATTATGATTATTCTTCTGCCCAGGAGTTTTTAAATGATTTAGATTTACACTATGATGATGTTAGTGTCTTAGGAACTGAGATGAGTACGGTACTAGCAGGAATTAATTCACGCGCTGAGTTAGCTTATTATTTAACAGATGATACTGATGGTAATGATCCAGCTGTTCACAATAATAGAGTAGCTTGGTTAATTGGCGGTGATAGAGATCTACCACTGCATAATCTAAATCTTAATTTACAAGTAAAGAGCGAATATATTTTAGACCATGAAGCAATAGAAGATAATCCGTCTGATATAGAATATAATCAGGATAATGAATACTTCACTAATTTATTATCTTTGGAAGTAAGTGATGAATTTAAAAAAGAGACTGTTCTGCCGACAATGACATTAGTCTATAATCTAGAGACAGATGATTACTATCTAGATAATGAACTAGAAGTAGAGTTGAAGGATGATACGAGCCTAATTATGAACTATAAGTTATTCCAAGGAGATAGTGGGACAGATTTTGGTCAGTTTGATGAAAATGACTATCTATCTGCTAGATTAGAGTATGATTTCTAACTAATAGGGAGCTGAAATAATGAATCCAAAACGGGAAAAGATATTTAATGCTGCCGTTAAGAAGTTCTCAGAGAATGGGGCTGCAGCTACTACAATGAAAGAGATTGCTCAAGAAGCGGGAGTGGGCAAAGGAACTCTATATCGCTATTTTGAAGATAAAGAAGATCTGGTTTCGTCCTTGATGAGTTACGGCTTCAAAGAACTAACCAAAGAGATTAAAGATGAGATAGAAGGAATTGAGACTGCCCTCGATAAGATAAAGAAGGCAGTTGAAGTGCAGTTATCTTTTTATAAAAGACATTCTGATTTCTGCAGATTTTTAACACGAGAGTTTTGGGGTTATAAGAATAAGTTTGAAGCTAATATCAAAGAGATTAGGAATGATTATACAGTAGTGATGGAAGGGATTATTACAGAAGGTGTAACTAGAGGTGAATTCAAAGATATTAATCCTGAAATTGCTGCTGTTTCCTTGGTGGGAATGGTTAATTTAACTGCCTTACACTGGTTTATCTTTAAAGAAGAAATAGTAGTAGAGGAGATCAAAGAAGAGGTCATTGCAATTTTTCTTAATGGAACTCTTAAATAGTCTGTGGAATTTAATAATATTTTTAACAAAGAGAGGGGATTAACCCTCTCTTTTTGTTAAATTAAGAAAATTAAGCAAGGAAAAAGATAATTTATCTAGAAAATAAACTATATAAACTATTTAGCAAAGGACTGGTAACTATGAACTTGATTTTATTGATTTATTTAACGGGGCTAGTCTTTAATCTCTTATTTACTCTTCTCTATTGGTATCGTCAGCGCCGGGTATTAAAAATTAATTATTTGGGGACGGTGGTATTTGTATTATTAAGTTGGTTGGTCTTTCCATTGATTTTAATCGGAGATATTGTACAAAATAATTAGTTAGGGGGGATAAGGTGAAGATCGAAAGTTATTCCTTTGGAGAGCTGATAATTGATGGAGAGCATTATAGCTCTGATCTTTTAATCTGCGGTGAGGAGATAAAGTCTAATTGGTGGCGAAAAGAGGGTCATAGTCTATGTCGTGCAGACTTAGGCTGGATCTTAAAGCAGAATCCCGAACTGTTAATTATTGGCACTGGCAAATCAGGAGTGATGACTGTACCACATTCTTTAGAGCAGGAACTAGAAAGTAATTTAGATCTAATAATTGAAAGAACTGGACAGGCTGTGCAGACTTTTAATCAAATGAGCAAAAAAGATCTAAAGTTAGCTGCTGGTTTTCATTTGACTTGCTAACCAACTGGGATTAGTTTAGCCCAGTTGGTAGATTATGTTCTATCTGATACTCATTACATAATTGGGCTATCTGTTGTACATATAAGTCAGCAGCGAACTTTCTCTGGAGACCATTAGCATTCATATATCTGACCTTCCCGAAGATATCTCTCTCCTGCCAAGCGCGGTCATGTTTGCCAAAACACCAAGCTACTCCAGCAAAAGAGTTAGGGTCTCGACCATCTAAGCTATACTTATTATTTAAATAGAGTGTTATATTATAAGCAGTCTGGGGCTTAGCTGTCCATTCTAATATCTTTTTACTCCAATACATACGCATATAGCCGTGCATTTTGCCAGTTGCTATCATCTCTAATTGAGCAGCATTCCAATAAGGATCATGAGTCTCTGCTCTTTCAAATTCTTCTCTGCTGTAGGTATACTCTCTTAAATCAGATTTATGTTCTTCTAATGTTTCATAAGCCCAGTTAGGAAGAATATCCTCTAATTGACCGTCATAATTTTGGTTATAGTAGACAAAGTTCATACTTAACTCCCGGCGGACTATAATCTGCTCTAAAAAGTCTTCTAAGCCAGAACTCTCTTCCTTCTTTTTAGCCTCTAAGACAATATGAAGAGGTGATATCTGTCCAAAATGAAGATAAGGCCCTAGATGAGATAGACCATCAGCAGTAGGATCATTACTGAGTTCAGAATAGTGGTCTAGTTTATTAGCTAAGAAATCTGTTAAGTACTTTTGAGCTTCTGAATGACCGCCAGTAAAGAGAGGTGACTTTCTTACTTCATGATCTAGATTTAACTTTTCAATTAAGTCTTCTCCATTATCTAAGTTCAAACCAGTTAGATTTAGCTCTAAAGATGAAATTTTAATCTTATTTTTAGAGACGGGGTTTAAGTAATCATCTAATTTTTCATTTATCTTCTTGCGCAAGGTATAGGCAGCATATTCTTCTTTATCTGAAGCCTCTTCTACTGGAATAATGAGATCACTCTCTACTATAAGTAAGGGACAGGAGATAGCTTGAGCTACTTCTTCTCTCCATTCTTGGGTGACTTTTAAGTAGCTGCAGTCAGTAACTACTAAAGAAGCTTCTGAGGCTAATTCTTTAACTCCTTGTGGGGGCGGAGTCTGTCTAATAACCATCTTTATATTCCTCTCTTTTAATTTCTCTTGCACCTCTTTTAATCCTTCGAGCATAAAGTAATAATGTCTAGTATTAGCCTCAGGAAAGTCAGCCGTTAAAGCAAAGAATACGACTAGCGGCTGTCCTAAATTATTAGCTTTTTTAATGGCTAATTCTAGAGCATGATTATTCTCTGTTCGTTGTGAAGACTGCATCCAGTATAGTACGTAATCTCCATTCTGAACTGGATTATTATTGAGTGTTTTAATGCGAGTCTGCATCATGTTGTGATTCCTCCTTGAATTTAAAAATCTTTATATTATACTTCATTAAGACTCATGTGCAAATTAGATTTGAGGTTGCTGTGAAAGAATTTTATATAAATCTAAGTTAGTCTTACTCTAATGGTGGTGAGGGAGTACAATTTTTAGACAAAATT
>JAWOFC010000188.1:0-15445 GCA_046482455.1 Halanaerobacter sp.
AAAATAAATTAAAGGATTTTTTCTCTTCATCTAATGATTGTAGAAATCAGGATGAAATATATCTAAACTTAGATGGTTTAGAAATAATGGTTAAGCGCTCTTTTGCTTATGATAAGCCGCATGAAGTCTCAGTTTTTGTGCCGCGGGCAGAGATGCGAAAGAAGGTAAAGGAGGGAGAGAAGGAAGAAGAGATAGAAGTGCTATTAAATTCTATAACTATAGTTCATTCTCCTCAACGACCTTCCAATGAGGGGGATTCTTTACCAATTAAACCACCCAATTTAAAGCCGCCCGAACCGCCTAAAGAAAAAGAAAATTAATTTTATGAATATTATAGTTAAAAAACTGAAAATATAGTAATGTAAATTAAAATCTAAATAAAGGAGTCTAAAATAGAGATGAGAAAGAAAATCTATTTATTACTTATTATCTTAATATTTATGGGAGGTATCTTAACCTATTATTTTACTGGACCAAATAATTTAGAGCAGAGTGAAGCTGCTGCTCCTAGTTTTTGGAGTCTATCGCCTACTACTAGATTGATGGCACGAACTATTTCTGCTGAAGCAAGAGGTGAACCTTTTGTAGGTCAAGTTGCTGTAGGAGCTGTAATCATGAATCGAGTGCGTAGTGCTAAATTTCCTAATACTATTTCAGGAGTTATCTATCAACCGTGGGCTTTTACTGCTGTGGCTTATGGGCATATTTGGAATCATACGCCTGACTCGACTAGTATTCGAGCAGCTATTTCAGCTATAAATGGTTGGGATCCAACCTATAATTCGATTTATTATTATAATCCAGCTGGAGTTTCAACTTATTGGATTTACTCGCGGCAGGTAGTGCGTAGAATTGGAAAGCATATCTTTGCTAGATAAGGAGTTGTTATCGTGGAATTAAAGAGTTTAAATAAACGTTTATGGGGGATTCTGTTTTTGGTTTTAGTCTTAGCTGCTGTAGGATATTGGGGTTATAGTAGATATATAATGAGTCAACAATTAAAGAGTGAATTAAATAATAGGTATGAATATGCCTTTCAAGAACTAAACCATCATATAGATGCTTTAGAGTCAGAACTGGGTGCATTATTGATCTCTCAATCTGCTAATAATGCGTCAATTAATCTTTCCAATGTCTGGCGTTCAGCTTATTCTGCCCAAGAGGATATAGGTCAACTGCCCATCACAAGTGATACCTTAAATAATGTTAAGTACTTACTTGCTGATGTATTGAAATATGCTAATCATTTAGATAAGAAGATTGCAACAGAAAATTTAACAGAAGAAGAGAAGAATATGATTAATCAGTTCTATGACCAAGTTGCTGTGATCAATACTAATTTACAAGATGTGCATTCTCAAATGGATAAAGAGAACTTCAAATGGCATGATAAAAAAAGAGTTAAAATTAATCAACATAGTGAAGATTATTCAGCTACTCCATTACAGGGATTAAGAAGATTAAGCAATCAAGTAGCTCTCGATGGACTAAAAAATAGTTTGCAGAATATAATGCCTAATTATGATAAATCTCAACAAGAAGATACCATCTCTTCCTTATCTGCTTTAGAAGCTGCTGTAATTGATAAAGAAGAAGCAGTAGAGATTACAAAAGACTTCATTGAAAATGAAGAAGATTATACTTATGAAGTTAAAGAGAAGCAGGGCATTAAATCAAAGGCAGCTCAAGAAGCTAAGGTTAAAATACCAGCCTATGAAGTAAAAGCAGTGCATAAGGATAATAAGGATGAAATCATCTATGCTGATGTAAGTAAAAAAGGCGGCAAAATAGTTTGGTTATTAGAGAAAAGGGATTTTGGAAATGAAAAGATCAAGTATGATGAAGCCCAAGAGAGTGCCTTAGATTTTGTGAAGCGGAATAAGTATAATAATCTGAAAGTAAAGTCCTATCATTCTTTTAATGATTTTTTAATTGTTTCATTAGTACCGAGCCAAAATGATGTCTTAATTAAAACTAATGCGGTAATTGCAGAAGTAGCTTTAGATAATGGAGAAGTAGTAGGTTTTAATGGTTTAGATTATTTACTTCATTATAAGAAGAGATCTGCAGAAGAATTAATACCTAATTTGAGTCAAGGTGAAGCGAGAGAGAAGATAAGTTCTCGTTTACAACTAGTTAAAGATCCGCAGTTAGTTATAGATAAGATTGATGATCAAGAGAAGTTATGTTATGAATTTATTGGAGTTATAGCAGATGGAGAACGGCGGGATCATTATCGGATTAAAATTAATGCCAAAAACGGTACAGAAGAAGAAATTAAAGCTGCTGAACAGGATATTTACCGCAACAGTGATTAGAGAGTAAACCTCCCTTCTAGATAATAGATAAGACTGCATATAATTTAATATGTGGAGAGTAGAGGAGGGGGGCATGATAGTATGCCTATAATTAAAGTAGGAAGTAATGATTACAAAGATTATTTAAAAGAGAGATTTGAATTAGAAAGAATGACTTTGCAAAAGGATAAATATGCAGTTGAAATTAATAAAATAAAACAAGGAGATATTCTTTTTTTCGAGTGTTCCACTTCTGATGAGAAGTTGTTACTTGCTATTTTAAAAGAGTCAATTGCTAATATTTTATCTGATTTAATTATTAATCACTTAGAGTTAGATTTCCTTTATAAAATTTTAAATATTAACTGTAGTCATTTACAAGAAGGAGAAGAAGATGAAATTATAGAGATTGCTGTAAATAGATTAAATATTTTAAGTAGTCAAACTGATGAAGAGATCAAGGCTAAATTAAAGAGAAAGAATAGAATTCTATTAGAGATTATAGATTATATAGATTTTGGTCAAGAAATAGTTGTAGAAGGTTTTGTGAGATTTAGATTAAAAAACTATCTATCAGAATTAGAATTAGCAATTAAAAAAGCTATCAAAGAGTACGGCATAGAAGAAGAGAATAAAGAATTTGTTCATTTATTGAAAGAATATGTAGATAAACAAGCTAACAAAGTTGAAGTAGTTAATGTAATTAAAGTAGAGAATAGTGGATTTAAGCTCTTGAATGGAGATGAAAAGATTATTGAGAATCCATTTTTAGATGATTATGTCTTAGAAGGATTAGAAGAAGAATTAGCACCAGAAGATTTAGTGATTAGTGCTTTAATTAGTTTAGCTCCCAAAGAAGTAATTCTTCATTTTGATAAACCATTTGAGTTAGTAGCAAATTTAAAGAACATTTTCGTCTCGCAATTATCTATTTGTTTAGGCTGCAGGTATTGTAAAGTTAATAATCTAGCTGAATTAGAAGAAAAAATTCAAACTCAATCTTGACAATTTGCTGCTCTGAAAGTATAATTAATGGTAAGAAAATTAATTAAATAGCGTTAAATAACTATGAAGAGGACGAGTAGATTAGTCTTATTCTTACTAGAGAATGGGAACTATTAACTGGAAGTTTCCTAAGAAGGGCTAGTTGAAAACCCCCTCGGAGTTGGTGCCGGAAATTTAGAGAGTATGGCAGCCCGGTAGCTCAGTCGTTAATTGAGATTTTTAAGATAATCTAGATTAAAACTAGATTAATTAGAGTGGAACCGTGAATCCCTCGCCTCTAAGTATAGAGCCGAGGGTTTTTTTGATTTAATAAATAATTAAAACTTAGGAGGAATAGAATATGGAAGAGATTAAAGTAACTTTACCTGATGGATCGCAGTTGGAATTTGAAGCGGGTGTAACTATTAAAGATGTGGCATTTGATATTGGCCCTCGTTTGGGTAAAGCATCTGTAGCAGGAAAGATTGATGGAGAAAAGGTTGACTTAAGTTATGAGATAACTGATGATGTGGAATTAGAGATTATTACAATCGATTCTGAAGAAGGTTTAGACATTTATCGCCATACAGTCTCTCATGTAATGGCGCAAGCTATAAAAAGAGTTTATGATGATGTGCAATTGGCAATTGGCCCAACAATAGAAGATGGATTCTATTATGATTTTGATTTAGATGAGAAGATATCTGAAAATGACTTTGCAGAGATAGAAGCTGAAATGAAAGAGATTATTAAAGAAGATTATGAAGTTCAGCGCATGGTGCTGCCTAAAGAAGAAGCAATTGCTAAAATGAAGGAACGTAATGAAGAGTATAAGATAGAATTAATTGAGGAATTAGATGATGAAGAGATTAGCCTTTATCAGCAAGGGGAATTTGTTGATCTCTGCCGCGGCCCTCATCTGCCAGCGACTGGAAAAGTTAAGACCAATGCCTTTAAACTATTAAATGTTGCTGGAGCCTATTGGCGGGGCGATGAAAATAATACTATGCTGCAAAGGATTTATGCTACTGCTTTTTATAAAAAGGATCAGTTAGAAGATCATCTCGAAAAATTAGAAGAGGCGAAAAAGCGGGATCATAGAAAAATAGGTAAAAAATTAGATCTATTTAGTCTACATGAAGAGGGTAAAGGATTTCCTTTCTTCCATCCTAAGGGAATGGTGATTAGAAATCAATTAATGGAGTTTTGGCGCGAAGAGCATAAAAAGGCTGGTTATAAAGAGATTAAGACACCAATTATTTTAAACCAAGACTTATGGAAACGTTCAGGACATTGGGATCATTATAAAGACGATATGTACTTTACTGAAATTGATGATGAGAAACATGCAGTTAAACCTATGAACTGTCCTGGGGGAGCTTTAGTCTATAATGATAAGATTCATAGTTATCGAGATCTACCAATTAGGATGGGTGAGTTCGGTTTAGTACATCGCCATGAACGATCTGGAACTTTACATGGTCTAATGAGAGTGAGGAATTTTACTCAGGATGATGCTCATATCTACTGTCTACCGGAACAGATTAAGGATGAGTTAAATGGTGTAATTGATTTAGTTGATACTATTTATAGTGCTTTTGGTTTCGATTATAATGTTGAATTAAGTACTAAGCCTGATAAAGCGATGGGCTCAGATGAACTCTGGGATAAGGCTACTGCAGCATTAAAAGAGGCCATTATTGATAATGATTTAGACTATAAAGTTAATGAAGGTGATGGAGCATTTTATGGTCCTAAGATTGATTTTAATTTAGAGGACTGCTTAGGGCGGACTTGGCAGTGTGGAACTATTCAGCTTGACTTCCAAATCCCAGAAAGATTTGATATGACTTATGTTGGAGAGGATGGGGAAGAACATCGACCAGTTATGATTCATCGTGCTATTTATGGCAGTTTAGAAAGATTTATGGGAATCCTAATTGAACATTATGCTGGTGCTTTCCCAACTTGGTTAGCTCCAATTCAAGTTGAAATCATTCCAATTAGCGATGATCAATTAGATTATGCATATGCAGTTAAAGAGGGATTAGAAGAACTAGATGTAAGAGTAGAAGTAGATGCTAGACAAGAAAAAGTTGGTTATAAGATTAGAGAGGCTCAAGTGCAGCAGATACCTTATATGCTCATTGTAGGCGATGATGAGGTAGAAGCAAAGACAGTTTCAGTACGTGATAGACGTGAAGGAGATTTAGGAGCAGTAGATGTAGAGGAGTTTAAAGAAAAGATCACTGCTGAAATAGAGAATATGGAATAGATATAATAAATTCCACAAGAATAAAACTTTGGATAAGGCAGTTGTGAAGAGATATGATAGTAGATTAGAAAGAGAGTAGTAACTAAAGGTAGAGTGTAATTTGGCTTGACAAAGAAAAGTGAAAGAAGTTATAATATAAGAGAATTTAATATTAATCAGCCTAATTTTATATTAAAAATATAAAAGCGGGGAATCCACTTTTATGGGGCGAATCCATCAATTGGTAAGGCTTTCCCTTTGCCTGAGCCCGTCAGCTAACTCCGTAGGCTTTTAAAAGGGAGGTAGAATAGTTACTGCACTTATTTTTTGTATTTTATTATGTGCAGATGGAGCTATTTTTTTAAGCTGCTGCTACCTTGCTGCAGCTTTTTTTGTTTTTTTGCAAATGAAAGGAGGGTATAGAAATGACTAAGAAATTAAATTTAAAGACTAAAATTTTATTCGGGTATCTATTGGTCGTCGTAATTTTAGTGGGAGTGGCTAGTTGGTCGATTTATAATTTTATGACTCTAAATGATGCTATTAATGATATTATGGTAGAAAATTATCGTAGTGTAATTGCTGCTGAAGGGATGATGGAAGCTCTAGAAAGACAAGATAGTGCTGAGTTAATTTTTGTTTTTGGACAGCAGGAAAAGGCTTTAGAAATTTTTGAGAAGAATCAAATGGAGTTTATGAAACATTTATCACGTGCTGAAGATAATATCACAATTGAAGGTGAGAAGAAAATACTAGAGAATATCAATCAAGAATATCAACAGTACTTAAATGAATTTTATAAATTGAGAGAGAAGTATGGTCAGATTGAGAATGTAGAACTGCGTAATTATTACTTAGAGACTATTATGCCGCGCTTTGAAGCAGTAAAAAAAGAGACAAGAAATTTGCTGCAGGTTAATCAGGGACATATGAAAACAGCTCAAGAAAGGGCTAATAATAATGCCTCACAAGCTATTTATTCGACAGTTGTCTTTTCAGGAGCAGCAGTTGTTTTAGCTATAATTTTAGGTATTTATATTTCGAATATAATTTTAAAACCGATTAAAGAATTGACCAAAACAGTTAAAGAAGTTGCTGGAGGAGATTTAGAGCATTTAATTGAAGTTGATAGTGAAGATGAGATTGGCGAATTAGCTCATGAATTTAATAAGATGACACAGCGGGTTAAGGAATTTGAGGAGATGAACGTTAGTAAAATAATTGAAGAAAAAAATAAGTCAGAGGGAATAGTTAAAAGTATTTCTAATCCTTTATTAGTTACTGATAAAGAGAATAAGATTCAATTAATGAATCCTAAAGCAGAAGAAGTATTTAATTTAAATGAAGAAGAAGTGCTTGGCAATCATTTTTTAGAAGCAGTTGAGGATGATAGAATATTTAATTTGATCACCACTGCCTTAGAAACTGGTCAAAAACAAGGTGGAACTGAACAGGAGGCGTTCAAATTTAGGGATGAGAGTGAAGATAAAGAATATTATTTTCGAATTAATGTAATACCTGTAGAGGATAAAAATGATAGTATTAATTTAGTAGTTACTTTATTAGAAGATATTACTCACTTAAAAGAAGTGGATGAGATGAAGTCAGAATTTGTTTCAATGGTTTCACATGAGTTCAGAACGCCTTTAACTTCGATGAACATGGGAATTAATATGTTGCTAGAAGAGAATGCGGGCTCAATTAATGAAGACCAAGAGGAATTACTACAGGTGGCAAAAGAAGATTGTGAAAACTTGAATGAATTAGTAGATGATTTATTGGATTTATCAAAGATTGAATCAGGAGAGATAGATTTAGATTTTGCAGAAGTAGCAGTTGAAGAGATATTTTCGGCGTCTATTAAACCTTTTATCGAACAGGCTAAAGAACAAGGGGTAGAATTGGTAAAAGAAGAGGTAGATGATTTAGTAGTTCATGCTGATTTTAATAAGATTACTTGGGTGATTACTAATTTGATTGGCAATGCTTTAAGATATACTGAAGAAGGAGATGAAATCAGACTCACAGCTGCTAAGAAAGGACATAAAGTTCATCTTTCAGTTGCTGATACTGGAGCAGGAATTCCTAAAGAATACCAGCAGAAGATCTTTGATAAATTTGTTCGAGTGGGAGATGATCAAAATAGCAATACAGGAACTGGTTTAGGTTTAGCTATCGCTCAAGAAATGATTGAAGCTCATGGAGGTAGAATCTGGGTTGAAAGTGAAGTAGGAGAAGGTAGTAAATTCACTTTTACTTTAAAACTACCTCATTAGGAAGGTGATAAAATGAATAAGATATTGTTAGTAGAAGATAATAAGAATATTGCTAGAGTCTTAAAGATTTGTTTAAAGAATGCAGGTTATGAAGTCAAATGGGTAGCTAATGGAACTGAAGCAGTCGATGAAGCTTTTAACTTGAAACCTGATTTGATCCTCTTAGATCTTAAAATACCTAAACTGAATGGTTTTTTAGTCTGTGAAACTTTGCAGGACGAAGAGGCTACTTCAGAAATTCCAATTGTTATTTTAAGTGCTAAAGCTGAAGAGGAAGATATGCAAAGAGCTTATGATTTAGGGGCATCAGATTATATGATTAAGCCGATTGAACCGCAAGAATTACTAGCTAAGATTGAAGAATACTTATAATTTTAGTAAGGGGGAGTTATAATGAGTCAAGAAGATAAGATTTTAATTGTTGATGATGAGAAGAATATTAGATTAACTTTAAGGAAATGTTTAGAAGAAGATTATAAAGTAGTAACAGCTGTAAATGGTGAGGATGCTTTAAATCAATTTGAGGCAGAAAAATTCAAAGTGATTTTATTGGATTTAAAATTACCTGGCTTAGATGGGTTTGAAGTGTTAGAAAAGATTAAAGAGAAAGATCAAACAGTGAAAGTGATTATGATTACAGGTTATGGATCAGTGGAGACTGCAGTTGAATCTATGAAGTTAGGGGCAATAGATTATCTAAGAAAGCCTTTTACTCCCGATGAAATTAAAGAGATTGTTAAAGAAGTCATTGCTCGAGAAAATGCTGAATTAAAAGAGGATGAACTTAATAGTTATGAAGATTATTTAGATTATGCTAAAGATCTAATTAATAAACAGAAGTTTGAAAAGGGAAAGGATAATTTACAGAAGGCAGTAAGCTTAAATACTTCTAAGCCTGAAGCTTTCAATCTTTTAGGAGTTATTTTTGAAATGCAAGATCAGGTGTTAGAGGCACAGAAAAAATATCGTGCTGCTTTAGCTTTAGACCCTTCTTATAAACCAGCTCAAGATAATTTAGAGCGTACAAGTGAGTTTGATTTTGATCCTGAAGATGCTAATTTAGGAGAAGTTGAAGAAAAGGAGGAAGAATAATGTATGTTTTAGTTATTGGATGCGGGAGGACTGGCTCTTCTCTCGCTAGCCTTTTGTCAAAAGAAGGTGAAGATGTAGTTGTAGTTGATGAGGAGAAAGCTGCTTTTAAGAAATTATCGCCGGAGTTTACTGGTTTTAATGTTTTAGGTGATGCAACTGAGATAGAAGTTCTTCAAGAGGCTAAATTAGATAAGACAGATGTAGTAATAGTAGCTACTGACAATGATAATATAAATGCTATGGTAGCCCAGATTGCAAGTGAACTATATGAGATTGATAAAGTGATAGTTAGAATTATTGATCCTCAAAAGGAAGTTATTTATAAAGACTTGGATGTAATTACTATGAGTCCTACTGATTTATTAGTTGATAATTTAATTAAAGAGATTGGAAATTGGTTTAAGGAGTGATAGAATGAAAATTATAATTGTTGGCGGGGGTAAAGTTGTATATCATTTAGCTAAAAATTTTGCTGCAAAGGGATATCAAGTTGTAATTATTAATAAGGATAAAAAATATTGTCGGACGCTAGCCCGAGATTTAAAGGGGGTTATCATTAATGGAGACGGTTCTAATCCTTCTATCCTAGAGGAAGCTGAAGCTAATAAAGCAGATATTATTTTAGCTTTAACTTCAAATGACCCTGATAATTTATTTATCTGTCAGCTAGCTCAAAAGGAATATGGAATTCCAAAAACATTTTCGATTGTCAACAATCCTGATAATGAAGAGATATTTAAAAGTTTAGGAGTAGAGACTATCTTTAATACAACCAAGTTGATCTCTTTATTAATTGAGCAGCGTGTAGAAGTAGCTGATGTTAATAACTTACTATCAATCGAAGAGGGCAAGGTCAGTATCTCTCAAATTCATCTTCAATCTAATTCTCCCGTTTTAGGTAAAACAGTTAGAGAGTTAAATCTACCCCATGATATAGTTTTTGGCTGTGTAATTAGGGGAGAGGATGTTTTAATTCCAAAAGGTGATACTGAATTGCTTGAAGGAGATAAAGTCTTGATTATTACTTTACCTGAAAAACAGGCTGAAGCTTTTGAAGTTCTGTCGGGAGAAGAATAGGAGGAAATTATTATGAGATATAAAATGATAATTAAGGAAAGGTATAAATTATTATTACATTATATTGGAACTTTAATTATGGGGCTAGGATTCTTTTTACTACTTCCTTTATTAACAATTCCTTTTTATCCTCAGGATATCAGTTATTTAAATGTATTCTTAACACCTAGTTTAGTCCTGTTAAGCTTGGGATATTTATTGTGGAAATTTATGAATCCTAAAGAAGAAGAAGTGAGTTTATCTCTTAAAGAGGGTGGAATTATAGTCTTAATTTCTTGGTTAGCTGCTATTTTTGCTTCTGCTATTCCTTTTGTTTTAGCTGGCAAATTAAACTTTACTCAGGCTATTTTTGAAGCAGCAAGTGGTTGGACGACGACAGGACTATCAGTGATTGATGAAGCTCAAACTTCATATATTTTCTTGATGTGGCGTAGTATTATGCAATTTTTTGGAGGGGCAGGTTTAATTGTAGTTATGCTATCATCAATCATTCACCCTTATGGTTTTGGACTCTATAATGCTGAGGGAAGAAGTGATCAATTGTTACCTCATGTAAAACGTTCTGCTAAAGCAATTATGTTAATTTATTCAGGTTATACTCTGGCCGGTATTATTCTTTATTATCTAGTTGGTATGGGTCTATTTGATGCTATTAATCATTCTATTGCTGCTTTATCAACAGGAGGTTTTTCTACCCGGGGAGCTAGTATAGGTCATTGGGATAATTTGGGTATTGAATTAGTGACTTGGATTTTAATGTTATTAGGAACGACTAATTTTGCGACTCATTTTGCCTTGTTGAAAGGTAAATTCAGAACATTTATTAAAAATGGTGAAGTTAGATTAATGACTTTTTTAATTGCTTTATTTGTTCCAATACTTAGTTATTTTTCTTTAACTGAGTTATATTCTAGTCTGCCTCAATTGCTGCGGAGAAGTGTTTTTGAAGTAATTACTGCTATTTCAACAACAGGTTTTTCTTTAGACACTTTCAGTACTTGGAACGCTTTTGGGCTCTTAAGTATGATTATTCTAATGTTAATTGGCGGTGGTACTGGTTCTACAGCTGGTGGAATCAAATTATACCGTATTTATTTAATGTATAAATCTTTACTTTGGGAATTTAAGAGTTATTTTTTACCTCAGAATGCAGTAGAAGAGAATTATATTTGGCGTGGGGAAAAAAAGTTGTATATTAAGCCGGAGTATATTAGGGAAACGGCTAATTATATTTATCTATATTTAATTACTTACGCCAGTGGCGTTTTAGTTTATTTGGCCCACGGTTATGGCTTAGTAGAGTCTATGTTTGAATTTGCATCTTCTCTAGGTACTGTTGGATTATCTATAGGAATTACTGCTGCTGATGCACCAGCTAGTATTTTATGGTTAGAAACAGCAGGAATGATATTAGGGAGATTAGAGTTTTTAGTTATTTTCTTTGCTTTAGCAAAGTTATATAAAGATACGAAATACTTAATCACTAACTAAAAGCAGCTAATTGCAATTCAAAATAAACGAGCAGAAATTATTTTGTATTATGGGATCAGATTGACATAATTCTTGACTACTATTTATTGATATGTTATACTGATGAAGACAATAAAGTAGAAGGTGTCCGCTTCTCACCTATAGATTAAGCACTATAGGTTAATACTGGATTAGTCATAATTCTTTTAAGGAATAGTTCCTAGGGGGAATTATGCCTAATTTAGTGCTAAGCGGGTGGCCTTGTAGGTCATCCTTTTTATTTTGCTGGGATTTTAAAATTTTAATTGGATTTCAGCTTAGATTACTTATGGAGGTGTATATAAAATTAGTGCAGAAGATTTAAGAGTCAATGATGAGATTAGGGCTCGCGAAGTACGCGTAGTTGATAATGATGGTGAACAGATTGGCATTATGCCTTTGAAGAAAGGTTTGAGCATGGCTGAAGAGAAAGATTTAGAATTAGTTGAGGTAGCTCCCCAGGCTGATCCACCGGTATGTAAGATTATGGACTATGGCAAGTATAAGTATGAGCAGGCTAAAAAGGCTAAAGAGGCTAAGAAGAATCAGAATGTAATGAAGACTAAAGAAGTTCAGATGAGTGTTAATATTGAAGACCATGACTTTAATACTAAAGTTGATATGGCGAAAAGGTTCTTGAATAATAAGGATAAAGTGAAAGTAAGTATTAGATTCCGAGGTAGAGAAATTACTCATAAAGATCTCGGCTATGACTTAATGGATAGATTTGCAGAAGAGTTAGAAGATCTTGGTAGAGTATCTAGCAAGCCGCAACTTGAGGGACGTAATCTGTTAATGTTTATTACTCCTAAGAGTGATAAAAACTAAGTAAAGGAGGCTTATTATTATGGCAAATAAAATGAAGACACATAAAGGTGCTGCAAAACGTTTTAAGAAATCTAGTAAAGGAAAATATAAGTATAAGCGACCGAAAAGAAATCACTTGATGACGAAAAAGTCTGGTGAAAAGAAGAAGAACTTAAGAAAAGATGGTTATGTAGATAAGTCTGATGCAAAGAAGTTAAAGACTTTAATGCCTTATGACTAGTTTATAATAAAATAAAACAAGGAGGAATTATTATGCCGCGCGCTAAAAGGGGCAATAGGAGATTAAAGAGAAGAAAGAAGATTTTAAAATTAGCTAAAGGATATTTTGGTTCTAAGAGTAAATTGTATCGTCCTGCCAAAGAGCAGGTTATGAGATCTTTAAATTATGCATATCGTGATAGAAAGCAGAAGAAAAGAGAGTTTAGAAAGTTATGGATTACTAGAATTAATGCTGCTGCTAGAAAGCAAGATATGTCATATAGTCGCTTTATTCATGGTTTAAAAGAGGCTGATATTGATATTAATCGCAAAATGTTAGCTGAAATGGCTGTGAATAATGAAGATGATTTTGCAGAGTTAGTTGAATTAGCTAAAGAGCAGTTATAATTCTAATATGTTTGAGCTTAAGGCATTTAGCTTTAAGCTCTTTTCCTTTTTAAGACTCTACTTGACAATAGTAGTAATTAATATTTATAATAAAGTCAAACTAAATATCTGCTCTGTGCCTAATTCTATAGTTGAAATATGGAAGCGGGGGACCCGTTTATGTGGGGCGAAGCTATTTTCTAAGCTTAAGTATAAGTTTTAGTATAATCTGAAACGGCTTATGTCATTTTAGCTTTTATTTAAACTAAGGCTTAAGCTATACTAAATAGGAGGACACCCTTTGTCCTTAGCCCGTCAGCTAACCTCGTAGGCATTTTAAAGGGAAGGAATGTAGAATTCTATAAACTACTACTATTTTTTAAAAAGTAGGGTATAGTATATAATGGCTACAGCTACCTTGCTGTAGTTTTTTTCTATTTAAATTTAATTTTGGAATAGTGGAGGTGAAAAATTTGGGCAAAATTAATTTTCATGATCTAACTCCTGCTCAAGTCTTATTGTTAGGTTATGCAGTTATTATCTTAACTGGATCTATATTATTAACACTGCCTATAGCTACAACTAACGGACAAGGAATGAGTTTTTTAAATGCTTTATTTACATCTACTTCTGCTACAGCAGTTACAGGATTGATTGTAGAGAATACAGCTACCTTCTTTACTACGTTTGGTCAAGTGGTAATCTTGGTTTTAATTCAAATTGGCGGTTTAGGAATCATGACAATGTCAACATTATTTGCTTTTTTAATTGGGAAGAAATTGACCTTGAGACATAGATTAGTAATCCAAGAAGATTTAGATCAGTTTCAATTATCAGGGGTTGTGAGATTGGTTAGATATGTCTTAGGTGTTACTTTTGCTATTGAAGGAACTGGTGCTCTTCTTTTATTCTTAAGATTTATTAAAGATATGCCTTTTGGCAAAGCGGTTTATTTTTCGATTTTTCATGCTGTCTCAGCCTTCAATAATGCTGGTTTCGATATTTTTGGGAATAGTTTAGAGAATTTCACTGGAGACATTACAGTTAATTTAGCTATCTGTATGTTGATTATTTTAGGCGGGATTGGCTTTGCTGTGATTGCTGAACTGTATGATGGGAAGAAATTTAGAAATTTTTCTCTACAGACTAAATTGGTCTTGAGTGTAACAGCTTTTTTATTGGTTTTGGGGATGGTAGTTTCTTTGGTATTAGAATTTTCTAATCCTGAAACATTAGGAGCTCTTTCTTGGAAAGGTAAAGGATTAGCAGCCTTTTTCCTCTCTGTAACCCCCCGTACTGCTGGATTTAATACTGTTCCTACAGGATCTTTGAGAAGTTCAACGTTGTTTTTTACAATTGTTTTAATGTTTATTGGTGCATCTCCTGGTTCTACTGGGGGAGGAGTCAAGACAACTACTTTTGGCTCTTTATTAGCTGTTTTATATACTACTGCAACTGGAAAAGAAGATGTAGAATTTTATAAGCGAAGAATTGGTAAAGAGGTTATTTATAGTGCAGTGGCGATTATAGCAATTTCTTTAATGTTAGTAGTAAGTGTAACCATGATTTTATCAATTACAGAAGATGCTGCTTTTATTGATCTATTCTTTGAAGCGGTTTCGGCTTTTGGAACAGTCGGATTATCTACAGGAGTTACTGGTAATTTATCTGTTGTGGGACGAATTTTGATTATCTTTACTATGTTTGCAGGACGAGTAGGTCCTTTAACTATAGCTGTTGCAATTGGAGAGCGGACAAAGCGAAAAGCTAACATTAGATATCCTAAAGAAAAAATACTGGTAGGCTAGAAAGGGGAATAATTATGAAACAATTTGTTGTAATTGGTTTAGGTCGTTTTGGTTCAAGCGTAGCGACTACTTTGGCTAAAAAAGATTATGATGTATTGGCAATTGATAAGGAAGAGGAGTTAATTGAAGAAATTAGTAGTGTAGTAACTCATGCAGTTCAGGCTGATGCGACAGATGAAGCTGCATTAAAAAGTTTAGGAGTTAATAATTTTGATATTGGGATTGTCAGTATTGGAGATAATATACACGGTAATATTTTGGCTACTTTGATTTTAAAGGAATTAGGAGTACCTAATGTTGTAGCTAAAGCGCAAAATAATATGCATGGTAAATTATTGAGCAAGATTGGAGCAGATAAAGTTGTCTATCCGGAACGGGACATGGGAGCGAGGGTAGCGAATAATTTAATTTCGGCTAATGTATTAGACCATATTGAATTGGCTCCTGGTTATAATATTGCTGAAGTAATTGCTTCAGATCATTTAACGGGCGAGAGTTTACAGGAATTGAATTTAAGACAGAAATTTGGTGTTAATGTTTTAGCAATTAAGACTAATGAAGGTATAAATGTTTCTCCTGATGCTTCTGATCTGTTGGAGAATGGTGATGTCTTAGTAGTTATGGGACGTGAGGATAGTATAGAGCAGTTAAAGAATTATTAATGACTTATAACAGTAATGAGTAAATAGAGTAAAAGCAGTAAAGAGTAAAAATAGTAATGAGTAAAAGCAGTAA
>JAWOFC010000206.1:0-2523 GCA_046482455.1 Halanaerobacter sp.
AAGAGCAAGATTTATGGGAGATTCGCAAAGAGGCTGATGCAAATATGTATCAGAATAAATTAAAAGAGAATGAGCAGGTTAAGGCTAAGATTATGAAGGCCTTAATTAGTAAGTTAGAGGCAGAATCGGCTGAAACTGCTGCTCATACCTTGCGTATGCAGAAGTTAAGTTTTCAGTTAGGAGAAAAGTTAGGACTATCCATGCATAAATTAGAGGCTTTATCTTCATTAGCAACATTACATGATATAGGAAAGATAGTCGTCGATAAAGAAATATTAACTAAGCCTGATACTCTAACTGAAGAAGAGTGGTTAGAGGTTAAAGAGCATGCTAAAGTTGGTTATCGAATTACTTCTTCGACTGATGAATTTGCTCATATAGCTAAAGAGATATTAAACCATCATGAACACTGGGACGGCAAGGGTTATCCAGAAGGGTTAACAGAGGATGAAATTCCTTTTTTATCGCGGATTATAAGTATTGTTGATGCCTATGATGTAATGATTAGTGGGCGTCCTTATAAAGAGGCAATGACTGAACAAGAGGCTAAAGAAGAGCTGCAAAGGGAGGCTGGCAAACAGTTTGACCCTGAGTTAGTAGAAGAATTTTTAGAAGTAATCTAGTCTAAGAAGATAGAAGGGGTTAATTCTATAGTGGCTAATAAAAAGGTGTATGCTGTCTTATTAATGCTGTTGTTAAGTCTAACAGTTTGGAGTTCTATAGCAGAAGCTGAATCTAATCTAACAGTATTCATTGTAGATAGTAAAGTTGATTTTGACTTTATTAAGAATCTGTCTATGGTTAGTGAAATTAATCACGGCAGTGTAGTAGGGCGTATCATCTATCAAGAAGCACCTGAGGTTAATCTGTCTGCTTATGAAGTAGAAGAGGAAGGTAGAATTAAGAAAGAACTCTACTATGCTGCTTTGAGAAAGATTATCCACTATCAAAGAGAAAATCCAGGGCAGCGGATAATAGTGAATATCAGTTTAAGCTTTTCGAGAGCTGAAGATAAGCATAAGAGATTAATTGATAGTTTAGCCGAAGAAGGGGTAATGATCATTACAGCAGGGGGAAATCAAAGTTCGCAGCAAGCTATTTATCCAGCAGGGTTTGAAAGTACAATTGCCGTTGCTAATGCTACTAAGGACGGCAAGGCTGCTAGTTCAAATTATGGGTCATTTGTTGATATTTCTGCCCCCGGTAGTGTGCAGTATATTTCGCGACTCTATCTACCCCAAGGTACTACAGTTAAAAACTATCAAGCTGTAGGAACCTCTTTTTCAGCTCCGCGGGTAGCTGCTCTGTTAGCTAAGTTGTTAATCTTAGAGCCTAACCTATCTTTAGAACGCGGGATGGATTTGATCTTAAATAATGCAGATGCGATTGATGATTTGAAGTATGAGAAGGGATTATTGGGGACAGGAGTAATTAATATTGACCAGACACTAGCTAAAATTGATTCCTTCTATTATTTTAAAACCTATAGTCCGATTCTTCTGGGGGTCATAATATTTTTAAGCCTATTTTTTTATTATTGGCAGAAGTACCAGTTAGGAGGCTTGTTTTTAGGGGTATTATTAATCTTAGTAGTTCTGCCTTTAGGAGCTTTAGTCCAGGAGATACTGTGGGGCAATATTACAGAGCTAGGAGATAAGTATCAGCAGTTAAAAATTATTGATTATATCTTGATAGTCTTAGTTCCTTTAGTAATTATAAAGTTAAGTAACTGGCAGAGAAAGTTTGTCTTGAGCAGTTACTTATTGGGCTTAGTTATTCTATTCTTAAGCTTTAATATTGCCTATCATTTTTCAATAACGACTAATCTCTATCTAAGAAGCGCTCTCGTTATAATCATCATCTCTTTAATAATTAGTGAACGAATTAGGATTTATCAAGCACATAATAAGAGCAGCCTCTATAAATTAGTGCCTTTACTTATAAGCCAATCAGAGAAGACGGTTAAGATAGCAAAGCAGAGACTAAAGTCTGCACATTATTCATTAGCAAGTTTACTGCGGAGAATGAAGGAAGAAGAGATTCCCTATGCACTGATAGAAGAGGTAGTTAGGGCCAAAGATAAAGAGATTAATTTAGTAGAAGAGTTGTTAACTATTTTAAAGAGAGAAGATACTGAGCTAGATGAAATTGTAATTAGCTTATTAAGTGATTTAGAATCTGAACAGTTATTAGACTCTATTAAAGCAGAATTGAGAGTAGCTATTCCTGCAGTGCAGTATTCACTATTAAGGTTAATAGCAGAGTTAGAATCCCAAGATGATGAAATAGTAGAGTTAGTACTTAAAATCTTATTCTTGCAAAATGATATGTGGCTGCGCTATCAAGCCTTGCTTACTTTAACGGCTCTTAGTTCTTCTCTAGAAGAGATAAAGATAATTATTGAAGAGTTGAGATATGATAGTCAAGAGATAGTACGTTTAGAAGCTCAAAATTTGTGGGCGCAGTTAGAAGATTAATAGCAGAAGATATATTGATTAGATTTAATTAACTTATTTTTTGAAG